>NZ_JAURUY010000010.1:0-114219 GCF_030803485.1 Curtobacterium sp. 260
CCCGGTCACATTCCGAACCCGGAAGCTAAGCCTCTCAGCGCCGATGGTACTGCAAGGGGGACCTTGTGGGAGAGTAGGACGCCGCCGGACTCAACGTAAGTGATGTGGCCATCGGCCCTCCATCGAGAACTCGTAGGGGAGACCCTCGTTCTCGTGGAGGCCGGTGGCCACATCTGTTTCCGCCGTAGGTCGCTCGACTCGCGCTCCGGTTCGTGATGGACTGGGCCCAGCAGTGAGCACGGACGACCGTGCGGCACCCCCCACAACGACACAGCGGACGATCGCCCGGCGCATTCGAGCACGGGCACGCGATGAGGAGCAACGGTGGCGAACGACGACGAGCAGCAGCGCAACGACCGGGATCGCGGGGAGCGGCGCGAAGGCAGCCGCTGGTCGTCCGGGCCGCGCGACTTCGAGCGTCGCGAGGGGGATCGTGCGCGACGGGACGGTGACCGTCCAGCCCGCGACGCCGGCCGGAGTGGTCGTGACGACCGTCGGGGCTTCCGCGAGGGCGACCGGTCGTTCGGTGACGGTGGCCGTCGGCCGGCTCGGCAGGGTGACCGCGACGGTGCGGGGCGTCCGCCCCGAGGTGACGGTCCTCGAGGCGCTGACCGCCCGGGCCGTGATGGTGACCGCCGTCCGTTCCGTGGTGGCGACGACCGTCGGCCGCAGCGGGATGGTGATCGTCCCTTCCGTGGTCGCGATGACCGCGCGCCCTTCCGTGGTGGCGACGACCGTCGTCCGCAGCGTGACGGTGGCGACCGTGGTCCGCAGCGTGATGGTGATCGTCCCTTCCGCGGTCGCGATGACCGCGCGCCTTTCCGCGGTGGCGACGACCGTCGTCCGGCGCGTGACGGTGGCGACCGTCGTCCGTTCCGTGGCGGCGATGACCGTCGTCCGGCGCGTGACGGTGGCGAGCGTCGTCCGTTCCGTGGTGGCGACGACCGTCGTCCGGCGCGTGACGGTGGCGAGCGTCGTCCGTTCCGTGGTGGCGATGACCGTCGTCCGCAGCGTGACGGTGGCGAGCGTCGTCCGTTCCGTGGTGGCGACGATCGTCGTCCGCAGCGTGACGGTGATGACCGTCGTCCGCAGCGTGACGGTGATGACCGTCGTCCGTTCCGTGGTGGCGATGACCGTCGGCCGCAGCGTGACGGTGGTGAGCGTCGTCCGTTCCGCGGTGGCGACGACCGCCCCCGCCGCGACGACGACCGGGGCGACCGCCCTCGGTTCGGCGATGGCTCCCGTCATGCCGGCGCACGCTTCGGCGAGGCTGCCCGTGACGACTGGGAGGACCGTGACCCGTACGGCACGCGTTCCGTCCGTCCGCGACACGAGGACCCCGAGATCGACGAGAGCGTCTCGCCGCGGGACCTCGACCCGGCTGCCCGCGCCGAGCTCAAGACGCTCAGCAAGGACAACGCCGAGTGGGTCGCGAAGCACCTCGTCATGGCGGCGCTGCTCGTCGACGAGGACCCGGAGACGGCCAACCTCCACGCCCTGAGCGCTGCGCGTCGGGCCGGCCGTGTGGCGGTCGTCCGCGAGACCGCGGCGATCACCGCGTACCGGACGGGCGACTTCGCCACGGCGCTCCGTGAGCTGCGCACCTACCGTCGCATCTCCGGCAAGAACGACCAGCTGCCGATGATGGTCGACTGCGAGCGGGGTCTCGGACGTCCGGAGCGGGCGCTCGAGCTCGGCCGGTCGGTCGACCGCGCCGCGCTGGACACGGCGGTGCAGGTGGAGCTCGCGATCGCGATGTCCGGCGCCCGGATCGACCTGGGCAACCCGACGGCCGCGCTCGGCGAGCTCGAGATCCCGCAGCTCGACCCGACCACGGCGTACAGCTGGTCGCCGGCCCTCTACAGTGCTTACGCGGCCACGCTCGAGGAGCTCGGCCGCCAGGACGAGGCCGACGAGTGGTGGGCGCGGGTCGACCGGGCTGCCGCCGCCCTGGCCGAGATCGCCGACGAGAACGCATGGGAGACTGTCGATGTGGTCGAGGAAGAAGTCGAAGGACACGACGAGCACGACGTCGTCGTCGGTGACGAGTCCGTCGCCGGTGACGAGCACGGGACCGGAGCGCTCGACGACACCGACCAGCTCGGCGACGACGTCGACCCCGACGACGACCTCGGCGAGATCGACGACGACAACCCCCGCGACGTCGACGGCTCCGCAGCCGACTGACGTCCCGACGCCGCCGACGGACGGTGTGGACGTCGTCCTCACCGACCTCGACGGCGTCGTGTACCGCGGACGCAACGCGATCCCGCACGCTGTCGAGGCCCTGACACGGGCGTCGCTGACCGCTCGGGTCGGCTACATCACGAACAACGCCTCTCGTCGGCCGTCGGACGTCGCGGAGCACCTGGAGGGCTACGGCCTCGAGGTGACCGCCGACGACGTCGTGACCTCGTCGCAGGCGGGCGTGCGGCTGCTCGAGACGCTGGTGCCGGCCGGGTCCACCGTGCTGGTCACCGGCGGCCTCGGGCTGACGAGCATCGTCGAGGAGGCGGGCTTCACGGTGACCACGAGCGCCGACGACGCTCCGGCAGCGGTCATCCAGGGCTTCTCGCCGGACCTCGGGTGGACGCACCTGGCCGAGGCGTCCTTCGCCCTCGCCGATCCGGACGTGCCGTGGGTGGCGACGAACATGGACTGGTCGATCCCGGTCGAGCGTGGCATCGCGCCCGGCAACGGCACGCTCGTGTCCGCGGTGCACCAGGCCGTCGGGCGGATGCCGGTGGTGGCGGGCAAGCCGGAGCGACCGATCTTCGACGCCGCGATCGCCCGCTTCGGCGGCGAGCACCCGCTGTTCATCGGCGACCGGCTCGACACGGACATCAAGGGCGCGAACGACGCCGGCATCCCGAGCGTGCTCGTGCTGACGGGCATCGACCAGGCGAAGCAGGTGCTCGCGGCCGACCAGCGCTCGCGTCCGACGTACGTCCTGCAGGACCTCCGTGGGCTGTCCGAGCCGTACCCGGTGACGGTGCGGCGGCAGGACCCGGACGGCACCCGGTACGTCACGGTCGGTGGCGCCACGGTCGCGATGCACGGGCACGTCGTCCGGGTGCTCGACAGCGGGACCCCGATCGACCTGCTCCGCGCCGGGGCAGCGCTGATCTGGGAGTCCGGACTGGCGATCTACGGCCTCGACGTCGACCCGAAGCTGTACGGCGGCGAGTAGCGTGACCGACGTGCCCCACCCGCAGCAGCCGCCCGAGCAGGAGCCGGGCGAGCAGCAGCAACCGGGCGAGCGACAGCAGCAGCCGGGCGAGCAGCAGCCGGGCGAGCACCGACTGCCCGCGCAGCAGCCGGATGGCTTCGCGGAACGCACCGCGGCTGCCGAGGCGCTGCCCCTGCCCGAGCGCGCCGACGCCTTCGCCGCGCTGCACGACGATCTGCGCACCCGCCTCGAGAGCGGCCAGGCACCGCAGGGGCACAGCTCGGGTCGCGCTGCCGGCGCCACGCAGGTGTGGGGGAGCGGACGAGGAGACGGCGGTGCCGGTGCCTGAGCACGACGAGGAGCGCCCGGTCCGGTTGGACGCCCTGCTCGCCGCTCGCGGGCTGGTCAGGTCACGGACCGCCGCGGCGAAGCTGGTCCAGGCCGGCCGCGTGACGGTCGGGGGCACGGCGGTCGTGAAGCCGTCGGCCCCGGTCGCGCCGGACGCCGAGCTCGTCGTCGACACCGAGGACGAGTGGGTGTCGCGTGCGGCGCGGAAGCTCGTCCGTGCCCTCGAGGCCTTCGACGTCGACCCGAGCGGGCGCGTCGTGCTCGACGTCGGCGCGTCCACGGGCGGGTTCACACAGGTGCTGCTCCACCACGGAGCCGCCCGCGTGGTCGCCCTCGACGTCGGGCACGGTCAGCTCGACCCGGTGGTCGCGATCGACGAGCGGGTGCGTGTTGTCGAGGGGTGCAACGCCCGTGACCTCACGCCGGACACCTACGCGGCGCTCGACGACGCAGCGCCCCGCACGAGCCTGGTCGTCGGGGACCTGTCCTTCATCTCCCTGCGCATCGTCCTGCCCGTGCTGGCGGTCGCCGTGCCTGCGGACGACTTCGTGCTGCTCGTGAAGCCGCAGTTCGAGGTCGGCCGTGGTGGTGTGCGCGAGGGCATCGTGCGCGACCCCGCCCTGCGGAACGACGCGCTCATGAACGTGCTCTGGTCGGCGTGGGACGCGGGCCTCGGGACGGTCGGGCTGACCGCATCGCCGATCGTCGGCACGCACGGCAACCACGAGTACCTCGCGCACTTCCAGCGTGGTGTCGGGGGTCATCCGGCAGGATGGGGGAACCCGACAGCGTGGATCGGTCGGGCCACCGAACTCACCGAAGGGGCTGCATGAGCGACGACGACCGGCACATCCTGCTCGTCTCCCACACGGGCCGACAGGACTCCATCGACGCCGCCGTCGAGGTCTGCGACCTGCTGCACGCCGCCGGACTCACCCCGGTGATGCCGTTCGACGAGTACGCCGACGTCCGACGGGCCGAGGCCTCGGTCGGCCAGGTCGACATCCTGGGTGTCGACGTGCAGGCCGACGCCCTCGAGATCGTCATCGTCCTCGGCGGGGACGGCACGATCCTCCGTGCCGCCGAACTCGTGCGGGGGACGCGCGCCCCGATCGTGGGCGTGAACCTCGGACACGTCGGCTTCCTGGCCGAGAGCGAGCGCGACGGGCTGCGGGCCACGGTCGAGCGTGCCCTCGTCGGCGACTACAAGGTCGAGGAGCGTGTGACGCTCCAGGTCGACGTGGTCGTCGGGCACGAGGTCGTCTACTCGTCGTGGGCGCTGAACGAGGCGACGATCGAGAAGGCCTCCCGCGAGCGCATGCTCGAGGTCGTCACCGAGGTCGACGGTCGGCCGCTGTCGTCCTTCGGCTGCGACGGCGTCGTCGTCGCCACCCCCACGGGGTCCACGGCCTACTCGTTCTCCGGCGGCGGCCCGATCGTCTGGCCGGACGTCGACGCCCTGCTCATGGTGCCGCTCAGCGCGCACGCCCTGTTCTCGCGTCCGATCGTCGTCGGGCCGGACTGCACCCTCGCGATCGAGGTCCTCCGGCGCACGAGCGGCGTCGGTGTCCTGTGGTGCGACGGCCGTCGCACCCACGACCTGCCGCCGGGTGCCCGGGTCGAGGTCCGTCGATCGCCCGACCCCGTCCGGGTCGCCCGGCTGAAGGACGCGCCCTTCACCGACCGGCTGGTCGCCAAGTTCCAGTTGCCCGTCGCGGGCTGGCGCGGTCCGGCGACCGAGGACGACGCATGATCGAGGAGATCGTCATCTCCGACCTCGGCGTCATCGGCGAGACCACGCTCGAGCTCGGACCCGGCTTCACCGTCGTCACCGGCGAGACCGGTGCGGGCAAGACCATGATCGTCACGGCGCTCGGGCTGCTGCTCGGTGCCCGGGCGGACGCCGGCTCGGTGCGCCGCGGCGCCTCCAGCGCGGTGGTCGAGGGGCGGTGGCACGTCCCGGACCACGCCGCCGTCGCGGAGCGTGTCGAGGACGCGGGCGGGACCGTCGAGGACGGCGAGCTCATCCTGACCCGCACGGTCTCGGCGGAGGGCCGCAGCCGTGCGACGGTCGGTGGCCGCAGTGCCCCGGTCGCGGTGCTCGGCGAGCTCGCCGACCAGCTGGTGACCGTGCACGGGCAGTCGGACCAGATCCGCCTGACGTCGGCCTCGGCGCAGCGCGCCGCCCTCGACGGCTTCGGCGGCAGGGCTGTGCAGCGGGCACTCGGTGCCTACGTCGCCGCCTACGACACCTGGCAGGCGCACGCCGGCGAGCTCGAGACGCTCGTGCGGGACCGCGACGACCGCGTCGCCGAGGCCGAACGCATCCGCGCCGCGTCGGACGAGATCGAGTCGGTCGACCCGCAGCCCGGCGAGGACGTCGAGCTCGCCGAACGCGCCGAACGCCTCGGCAACCTCGAGGAGCTCCGCCTGGCCGCCGGCACCGCCCACGAGGCACTGTCCAGCGAGTCCCTCGACGGGGTCGCCGACGTCGTCGGACTGGTCGAGGCGGCACGCCGGGCCGTCGAGCGCGTCGCCGGGTCCGACCCGGCCCTCCAGCCCGTTCTCGAGCAGCTGACCGAACTCGGGATCCAGGCCTCGGACGCATCCGCCGGCCTGTCCAGCTACCTCGGCTCGTTGGAGCCGGACGCCGGGCACGACCTCGAGCTCGTCAACGAACGCCGGGCACTCCTGGCGAACCTGACGCGCAAGTACGGCGAGACGGTCGACGACGTGATCGCGTACGGCCAGCGGGCGAGCGACCGGTTGCTGGAGCTGGACGGTGACGACGACCGCATCGTCGCGCTGCAGCAGAGCGTCGAGCAGGACGAGCAGGCCCTCGCGCAGACGGCCGCCGCGCTGACCGCGGCCCGCACGAAGGCCGCGGGCGACCTCGCGAAGCGGGTCACCGCGGAACTCCGGACGCTGGCGATGGCCGGCGCGACCCTGGTGGTCGAGGTCACCGACGGCGGCGAGTACCGCCGGCACGGGCGCGACCAGGTCGCGATCCTGCTCCAGCCGCACTCCGGCACCGACCCCCGCCCGATCGGCAAGGGCGCGTCCGGCGGCGAGCTCTCGCGCGTGATGCTCGCGATCGAGGTCGTCATGGCCGGCAGCACGACCGTCCCGACCTTCGTGTTCGACGAGGTGGACGCCGGCGTCGGCGGAGCCGCGGCGATCGAGATCGGTCGGCGGCTCGCGAAGCTCGCCGAGCGGACGCAGGTCATCGTCGTCACGCACCTGGCGCAGGTCGCCGCGTTCGCGAACAACCACCTCAACGTCGTCAAGGACGCCAGCGGCGCCGTGACCTCGTCGAGCGTGCGCCGGCTCGAGGGCGAGGACCGGCTCCAGGAGATGGCCCGCCTGCTCTCCGGCCTGGGCGACAGCGCGAGCGGCATCGAGCACGCGCGCGAGCTCCTCGACGTCGCCGGCCAGCGCGCCTAGGCAACGTTCCGGCCTGGAGGCACGCCCCGCCCCCGGCTCTCCGCTCGCGTCCGCAACACGCAACGAAGGCGGCTCGTCGCAGCGGTACAGCGCTGCGCACAGTCGCCGACGTTGCGTCCTGCGGAGACGGCGGGGGTGACCGGTCGGCGGGCGCAACGCCCGCGGCGAACGCGGGTCGCGCCTCCCGGCAGTTCTGACGTACGATGGAACCCCGTGGCGGACACTCTCAGCGGCGGAACCAATTCTTCGACCTCGACCCCGAAGGTCACGAAGCAGATCTTCGTGACCGGCGGGGTCGTCTCGTCCCTCGGCAAGGGCCTGACGGCGGCCAGCCTCGGCAACCTGCTCACGGCGCGCGGCCTCAAGGTCGTCATGCAGAAGCTCGACCCGTACCTCAACGTGGACCCGGGCACCATGAACCCGTTCCAGCACGGCGAGGTCTTCGTGACCGACGACGGTGCCGAGACGGACCTCGACATCGGGCACTACGAGCGCTTCCTCGACATCAACCTGTCGCAGGCCGCGAACGTCACGACCGGTCAGGTGTACTCCAGCGTGATCGCCAAGGAGCGGCGCGGCGAGTACCTCGGCGACACCGTCCAGGTCATCCCGCACATCACCGACGAGATCAAGCGTCGGATGCGCGAGCAGGCCGAGAACGACCCGCAGCCCGACGTCATCATCACCGAGGTCGGCGGCACGGTCGGTGACATCGAGTCCCAGCCGTTCATCGAGTCCGCCCGCCAGGTCCGCCACGAGCTCGGCCGCAACAACGTGTTCTTCGTGCACGTGTCGCTCGTGCCGTTCATGAGCGCCTCGGGCGAGCAGAAGACCAAGCCGACGCAGCACTCCGTCGCCGCGCTCCGCTCGATCGGCATCCAGCCGGACGCCCTCGTGCTCCGCTCGGACCGCCCGGTGTCGGAGTCGAACAAGCGCAAGATCGCCCTCATGTGCGACGTGGACGAGGACGCCGTGGTGAACGCCGTCGACGTCCCCTCGATCTACGACCTGCCGACGCTGCTGCACGACCAGGGTCTCGACCAGGTCATCATCGACGCGTTGAAGCTCGACGCGCACGACGTCGACTGGTCAGCATGGAACCCCGTCCTCGACGCGGTGCACGAGCCGAAGAAGCACGTCACGATCGCCCTGGTCGGCAAGTACATCGACCTGCCGGACGCCTACCTGTCGGTCACCGAGGCCCTGCGCGCCGGTGGCTTCGCCCACAACGCCAAGGTCACGCTGAAGTGGGTCGTGTCCGACGACTGCACGACGCCCGAGGGTGCCGCGAAGCAGCTCGGTGACGTCGACGGCATCTGCGTCCCCGGCGGCTTCGGAGTCCGCGGCATCGAGGGCAAGCTCGGCGCGCTCAGGTTCGCGCGTGAGCAGGGCATCCCGACGCTCGGCCTGTGCCTCGGCCTGCAGTGCATGGTCATCGAGTACGCCCGCCACGAGGCCGGCCTGACCGACGCGTCGAGCACCGAGTTCGACCCGGAGACCTCGACGCCGGTCATCGCGACCATGGCGGAGCAGGTCGACATCATCGCCGGTGGCGACATGGGCGGCACGATGCGCCTCGGCCTGTACCCGGCGCACTTCACCGACGGGTCGCTCGCGGCCGAGCTCTACGGTGCGTCCGAGGCCTCGGAGCGCCACCGTCACCGCTACGAGGTGAACAACACCTACCGTCAGCAGATCGCGGACGCCGGCCTGGTGTTCTCGGGCACCTCGCCCGACGGCACCCTGGTCGAGTACGTCGAGCTGCCGCGCGACGTGCACCCGTTCTACATCGCCACGCAGGCACACCCGGAGCTGCGCTCGCGTCCGACGAACGCGCACCCGCTGTTCGCCGGGCTGGTGGACGCGGCGATCGCGCGCCACGAGGCGTCCAGCCTGTTCGACCCGGCCGAGGAGTCGGCGGAGGTCGTCGCGTAACGCGCGCTGTCGCTGAACGCGCGCTGTCGCCGACGGGAGGCGCGGTGCCAGCTGGCACCGCGCCTCCCGTCCGTCCCGGGGAGGGCTGACGGAGCCGCGTGCCAGGATGGGCTGGTGACTGCCGCTGACGCACCGATCGCCGACGAACACGCCTCGTACGAGGTCACCGACTCCACCGTCGTGTACGAGGGCGCCGTCTGGGACGTCCGCCGTGACCACGTCGACTACGACGGGCACGACATGGTCCGCGAGTACATCGACCACACGGGCGCCGTCGCCGTCTTCGCAGAGGACGACGAGGGCCGCGTGCTCGTCATCCAGCAGTACCGCCACCCCGTGCAGCTGCGCGACTGGGAGCTGCCGGCCGGGCTCCTCGACCACGAGGGCGAGGACCACCTCACCGCCGCGCAGCGGGAGCTCGGGGAAGAGGCCGACCTCGAGGCGGACCACTGGGAGCCCCTCGTCCGGTACAACACCTCGTCGGGCGGCAGCGACGAGTTCATCCAGGTCTACCGGGCCCGTGGGGTCCGTGCGACGGCGTCTGCGTTCGAGCGTGAGGCCGAGGAGGCGGACATCGTGACCCGGTGGGTGCCGCGGGCGGAGCTCGTCGAGGGGATCCTCGCAGGCCGCCTGCAGAACTCGGCGCTCGTCGTCGCCACCCTCGCGGTCGATGCGATGGAGCGCGGCGCGGTCGAGCGCGGCGCGGTCGAGCGGGGCGCGACGGCGTGACGGCCGACAGCGGGCTCGGTGCCCTGCTGCGGGACGGGCTCTGGACGCACGAGCCCGTCGCCGTCGAACCCGTCGTCGACCGCGCCGCCCTGATCGTGACCGCGGAGGAGGGCAGCGATGCCTGGCGGACGACCTCGTACGGGTTCGTCCACGACTCGGAGCACGCGCTCCTCCGACCCACCGACGGCGCGTTCGCCGTCGAGGTCTCCTTCGTCCTCGACTTCGCGGAGCAGTTCGACCAGGCCGGGGTGTTCCTGCGGGTCGACGAGCAGGAGTGGGTGAAGGCGGGCGTGGAGTTCTCCGACGGGCTGCCGCAGGTCGGGGCCGTCGTGACGCACGGGACGTCCGACTGGTCCGTCGCGCCCGTGCCGTCCTGGACCGGGCGGGTCGTGACGGTGCGCGCGAGCCGCTCCGGTGACGCCGTGACGGTCCGGGCCTGGGCCGACGGCGAGGAGCCCCGGCTGGTGCGGGTCGCGCACCTCGACCCGGACGCCGTCGTGTCGGCCGGCCTGTTCTGCGCCGCACCCACCCGGGCCGGGCTCACGGTGACCTTCACCGCCTGCCGCTTCGGCGAGCCGGACGCCGGGCTGCACTGACGACCTCCGCAGGGCGGTCCGCACTAGTTTTGTCGGGTGATCCCCCTCGACCGTGCCGCCGACACCTACCTGCGGCACGTCGCCGTCGAGCGGGGACTGTCGCAGCACACGGTGGCGGCCTACCGGCGGGACCTGGCGGTCTTCGCGGAGTGGCTCGCCTCGACGCCGGCGGTCGACTCCGCGGGCGCGGACCGGGCTGGGGGAGCGGAGGCGCTGACGGACGTCGCACGCCTCGCCCGCGCGGACGTCGCCGGGTTCGTCACGCACCTGACCTCGCGACCGGAGCAACCGCTCGCGCCCCGGTCGGTCGCCCGGATGCTCAGCTCGGTGCGGTCCTTCACCGCGTTCGCGGCCGCCGAGGGCTGGCTGCCGCTCGACCCCGCCACGGCCGTCCGGCCACCGAAGGCGCCGTCACGGCTGCCGAAGGCGATCTCGGTGCACGACATGGAGCGGCTGCTCGGCGCCGCGGGCTCGGCCGACGACGACCCCGTGCAGCTGCGGGACCGGGCGCTCCTCGAGCTGCTCTACGCCACGGGAGCGCGCATCTCCGAGGCGGTCGGGTTGTCGGTGGACGACGTCGCGACGCTGTCCGACCCCGAGGACGACGAGGGCGACGGGCTCGCTGTCGTGAAGGTCACCGGCAAGGGGAACAAGCAGCGCATCGTGCCGCTCGGCAGCTTCGCGCGGGCCGCGCTCGACGCCTACCTCGTCCGGGCCCGGCCCGTGTTCGCGGCGCGTGGGCCGTCGACCCCGGCGCTGTTCCTCGGCGCCCGTGGTGCGCGGCTGTCGCGGCAGAGCGCCTGGCTCGTGATCCAGGCGGCGGCGGAGCGGGCCGGACTGGCGGCGCACGTGTCACCGCACACGTTCCGACACTCGTTCGCGACGCACCTGCTCGAGGGCGGCGCGGACGTGCGCGTCGTGCAGGAGCTGCTCGGGCACGCGAGCGTCGCGACGACGCAGATCTACACGCTCGTCACGGCCGACATGCTGCGGGACGTGTACCAGACGGCGCACCCGCGGGCGCGGCGGTAGCGCTGCGCCCGGCCGGGGCCGGGCGGCCGGGGCCGGAGCCGGAGGCGGGGCCGGGGTGACGTGCGGCGCGACGTGCTCGGGCACAACCGGAAGCACGTCGCGCCATGAGAAACCGTGGCGCGACGTGCTTCCCGTGGTGCGGCGCGCCGAGCGCCGAGCGCCGAGCGCCGGGCGCCGAGGGCGCGGCGGTAGCGCTGCGCCAGCGCGCTCAGAACAGGTGGAACTGCGCGGACGCAGCGACCACGCCCGTGGCGACCGCGACCACGAGGGCGCTCGCCGCGGCGCTCCGCCACAGCGCCCGCCAGCCGCCGGTCGCGCCGGGACGCACGATCGCGAGGACGCCCGTGACGACGGCCAGCGTGCTCGCGATGCCGACCGGGTTCCAGACGATCGACACGACCGCGAGCAGGACCGCAACGAGCGCCGCCGCCCCGACCCGCTGCACGGACCCGCCAGAGGCCCACGATCCCGTGCGCACCGCTGCGCCCTCGACGGAGAACGACGGCCCGACCGGTGCGACGACGACCGGTGCGACGGGCCCCTGCCGTGCCGGGAGCACCCGCGTCGCCCCGCCCCACGCGTGGCCGTCCCACCACCGGAGGCGGTGGGCGTCCTGGGGGTCCGGGAACCAGCCGGCGGCCGGCAGCGTCACGGGGTGCTCCTCGCGGGTGCGGTGGATGGTGCACCTCGACGCTACGCAGCCGGGAGGCACGGCCACAGTCCCACAGCGGGTGTCGGCAACAAGGGGGACCGGCCGCACCTGCGCTACGGTCGTACGGTGATCACCGCCGACGCCGAGACCCTGTCCGCCTTCTGGGCCGCCCGCCGCACCGAGGCACCGGAGCTGCCCGAGGCCGTGCCGGAGGCGTGGGCGTTCGGCGCGACGCCGGACCACGCCGACGGTCTGCTCGACCTGGTGCTCCGCGGCATCAAGGACGGCACGGCGTCGTCGATGTGGGACTACGAGGCGACGGGCGACCCGCTGCCCGAGGTCGGCGAGCTCAGCGTCATCCTCGACGGGAGGGGTGACCCCCGGGCCGTGATCGAGACGACGGACCTGCGGGTCGTCCCGTTCGACCAGGTCGGCGAGGAGCACGCCCGCGCCGAGGGCGAGGGGGACCGCACCCTCGCGTACTGGCGCGCGGCGCACGAGCGCTACTGGCGTGAGCACTCCGAGAACCCGCGCGGGTACGAACCGGACATGCCGGTGCTGTGCGAGCGCTTCCGCCTGCTCTGGCCGGAAGCGCCCGCCGGGGCGTGAGCCGGACGACCCGACCTACGCGGGGACGGTCGCGGCGTCGACCTCGTCCATGACGGCCTTCGTCGCTGCGAGCAGCCGGGCGTTGAAGTCCACGCCGAGCTGGTTCGGCACGGTGACGAGCACGGTGTCGGCAGCGCGGACCGCGGCGTCGGCGGCGAGCTCGGCGACGAGCTGCTCCGGCTCCCCGATGAAGGACCGACCGAAGCGGGCGAGCCCGCCGTCGAGGTGCCCGACCTGGTCCTGCCCCTCGACCTGTGCCCGCACGCCGAAGTAGTGCCGCGACTCGTCGTCGGTGATCGGGATGATGCTGCGCGACACCGAGACCCGGGGCGTCCGCTCCCAGCCCATCTCGCGCCACGTCGTCCGGAAGCGCTCGATCTGCTCGGCCTGCAGCTGGTCGAACGGCACGCCGGTGTCCTCGGTGAGCAGGGTCGACGACATGAGGTTCATGCCCTGCTCGGCCGTCCACTCGGCGGTCGCGCGGGTCCCGGCACCCCACCAGATCCGGTCGGGCAGCGTGTCCGACAGCGGGGACACCGACAGCGACCCGGCCGACCCGGTCATCTGCGGGTTCGCGTGCGCCATCGGCTCGCCGGCGATCGCACGACGGAACACGTCGGTGTGGGAGCGTGCCATGTCGCCGCCGTTGGTGTCGTGCGCCTCGGGCACGTAGCCGAACTGCTGGTACCCGGCGAGGGCGGTCTCGGGTGACCCCCGCGAGACACCGAGCTGCAGTCGGCCTCCCGAGATGAGGTCGGTGGCCGCGGCTTCCTCGGCCATGTAGAGCGGGTTCTCGTAGCGCATGTCGATCACGCCGGTGCCGATCTCGATGCGGCTGGTCCGGGCGGCGATCGCCGAGAGCAGGGGGAACGGCGCCGCCTGCTGCGGAGCGAAGTGGTGGACGCGGAAGTACGCGCCGTCGACACCCGCTTCCTCGGCCGCGACGGCGAGGTCGATCGCCTGCACGAGGGCCTCGCGGCCGCTGCGCACACGCGAGCCCGGCACGTCGCGCCAGTGCCCGAAGGACAGGAACCCGATCTTCGTCATGCCGATGCGAACGCATGCTGCTGCGGCCGCATTCCGACGCGACTACGGTCGTCGGCATGGACGACCCCCGCACCGCGCTCGCCGACGAACGGCGGCGCAACGAGCGGCTGCTCGCCGACGTCGAGCGCAGCATGCGGGACGTCAGCGACGCGCGCCAGGACGCCAACTCGGACGACGAGCACGACCCCGAGGGTGCGACCCTCGCCTGGGAGCGCGGGTCGCTCGGTGCGGTGCGCGACGACGCCCGGGAACGCATCCGCCTGGTCGACGCCGCGCTCGTGCGGCTCGACGCCGGCACCTACGGGCGGTGCGCCGTCGGCGGCGAACCGATCCCGAAGGCCCGTCTCGCCGCGGTCCCGTGGGCCGCGACGTGCGTCGCACACGCGTGACGAGCCTCCAGGCCGACGGGGTCCGCTGACGGGTCTGCGGCGTGCGCGACACAGCCCCGACTGCGCGACACGGCCCCGTCTGCGCGAGACGCCGCGGGGCGCGCAGAACGCCGGTGCATCCGACGCCGTCTCGACGAGACCGCGGCGTCTCGACGGAACGAGGGCGCCGGTGGGCCGAGGCCCGTGACGGCCGGGAGGCGCGGTGTCCGCCCGTCCCACCGCTCACGTGGCGTGGACCGGTTGCGCCGCCGTTTCCCAGCCGCGCGCCCTAGGTTGCCGCCATGGACGACACCCACGAGCGACCCGACGCGGTCGTGCGTGCCGACACCACGGCTCCCGAGACCGACGCCGACGACCAGCACCACCGCTTCCGGTGGTTCCGTCGGATGCGCGCCTGGATCCACGCGCGGCCGGGGTGGCACCTGTTCTACAAGGTGCTCGTCGGGATCGTCGGCGGACTCGTCGTGGTGATCGGGCTCATCCTCGTGCCGCTGCCCGGTCCGGGGTGGCTCGTGGTCTTCATCGGCCTCACGATCCTGGCGAGCGAGTTCCACTTCTTCCACCGCATCATCACGTGGCTGCGCGCGCAGCTCCACCGCTTCTGGGACTGGGCGAAGGCGCACGGACCGCAGTGGCTGCGGAGGGCGGCCGACCGCGGCAAGGCCGACGTCGACGCGGCGCACGCCGATGCACACCGCAGCACCGGCGTCCGTGCACAGCGACCGAACCGGGCGCGGGCCGGGCACTAGCCCGCGCGCAGCGCTACTCGGCGACGGTCCGGACGGAACCGGTCGCGGTGCGCTCGACGGCCTCGGCGGCGCGCTCCTCGACCCCGGCCGCGCTGCGTGACGCGAGCTGCAGCACGAGGGCGATCGCCGCGGCGAGGACGATGAAGGCGCCGTAGCCGGCGAGCACCGGCACGAAGCCGAACGCCGGTTCGACGAGTCCCGCGACGACGGCCGGTACGCCGAACGCCAGGTAGCTGACGATGTAGACCGACGACAGGAGTCCGGCGCGGTGCGTCGGCGCCGCGGTGGCGAGCAGCATCCGCAGGGGTGCCTGGAAGCCCGCGCCGAAGCCGACGCCCGCGATCGCGCTGCCGACGACGAGTCCGGGCAGCGAGTGCGCGAACACGAACGCCACGGTGACGACGGGGCCGACGATGAGCGCGACGAGGCCGAGGAACAGGCTCCGACGTGTGTCGAGGCGCTGGATGGCGAGACCGGTGAGTCCGCCGACGCCGGTGACGACGGCGATCAGGGCCCCGGCTGCGAAGTGGTCGTGGATGCCGAACACCGCGCCGAGGGCCGACGGCACGAGCGACAGGAACAGCCCGCCCAGTGCCCAGCTGGCGACGAGCGCCCCGGCGACGCCGCGGAAGAGCGCCCGCGACGCCCGCGGCACGGACACGGTCGGGCGGAGGGAGCGGAGTGCACCCGGTCGGCGCGTGACCCGCTCGGGCACGACGACCAGGGCGGCGACGAGCAGCAGCAGGAGCGCACCGAAGAGCACGTAGACGAGCTGCTCCGGTGCCGGGCCCCACTCCACGAGGGCGCCGCTCGACACCGCGCCGGTCGCCAGGGCGAAGGGTGGGACGGCACCGTTCAGCACGCCCGCGAGCGAGGGGAAGCGCTCGAGCGAGTTGTCGATGAGCGCCGCGCCGAGGGCGCCGATGAGCAGCCCGACCGCGACGCCCTGCACGATCCGGTCGACCACGAGGGCCGTGAACCCGTCGGCACCGGTGAACAGCACGAGCGACACGACGAGCAGCAGGCCGCCGGCGACGAGCACGGGCTTCCGGCCGACGTGGTCGGACAGCCGACCGACGACGAGCATGGTGACGAGGAGCCCGGCGACGTAGATCGCGAACACCCCCGTGAGCATGAGCGGCGTGAGGTCCCACTCGGCGGCGTAGACGGGGTAGATCGGCGACGGGACCGAGGACGAGGCCATCGCCACGAAGAGCATGGCGGCGAGGATCCAGAACCCCGCGACTCCGCGTGCTGACTGCATGGTGGCACCTTCCGGCCGGATCGACTGCTGTACGACAGTATTCGTACAGCAGTGCGCCAGTACGACGCAAGTCGTACTACTGCCAGCGCGGTGCTACCGTCGTCGCATGCCCGCCGCGCCCGTGGACTCCGTCGTCGCCCCAGAACGCCTGCCGCAGCCGACCGTCGCCGAGATGGACCTGCCCGTCGTGCTCGACGCACTGAGCGACCCGATCCGGCTGACGATCCTGCACCGCTACCTGGTCGACGCCGCCGGCGGCGTCCGCAGCTGCGGGTGGGTCGGGGTCGACCGACCGAAGTCGACGCTGACGCACCACTTCCGCGTCCTGCGCGAGGCCGGCCTGCTCGAGCAGCACCAGGAGGGACTGACGCGCTCGAGCCGGGTACGGGTCGAGGACGTGCAGCAGCGCTTCCCCGGGCTCCTCGACCTGGTGGCCGCGTGGCAGGTCCCCGCGACCGTCATGCGCGAGGAGGTCCCCGCGTGACCGGCCGGCCCCGCGGTCCGATCGCCCACGAGCTCCCGACGATCACGACCGTCCCCGCGGTGACGACGGCGCTCGCCGCCGACCTCGACGCCGCGGGCTTCACCGTCGACCGCATCGACGCACTCTGGGGCACCGAGGCCGCTGCATCGCTGCACCGCGGTTCCCGGGTCGCCGCGCTGCGGGCGCTCGCCGCGCGGGACACCACGCCGCTGACCACGCTCGCGACGCTGTTCGTGCTCGGCCTGCCGGTCGACCGGAGCGATGCCGAGCGGGCGTTCCCGACGGCCGGGCTCGACGCGGTGCTCGCGGCCGGTCTGCTCCGGATCGACGACGACACGGACGACGCCGGTGCTCCCGACGCCGACCACCTCCTGGTCCACCCGACCGTCGACCTGCGGCCCTACGCCTTCGTCGACGACCTCGGCGCCGGCAGCTGGTGGATCGTCTCCGACCTCGGGGAGCTCGCACTCGGCACCGCACTGGGCGAGGAACACGTGCTCGGCATCGGCGGCGCGACCACCACGCTCTCCGGGCTCCAGGTCCCGGTGCCGGTCCGACGGGTGCTCGACCTCGGGACCGGGTGCGGGATCCAGGCCATGCACGCCCGTCGCTTCGCCGACGAGGTCGTCGCCACCGACATCTCCCGCCGTGCGCTCGACATCGCCCGGTTCAACGCGGCGCTCAACGGCATCGACGGCATCGAGTTCCGGCTCGGGTCGCTGTACGAGCCGGTGGCGGGCGAGCGGTTCGACCGGATCGTGTCGAACCCGCCGTTCGTCATCACCCCGCGTCGCGACGACGTGCCGTCCTACGAGTACCGCGACGGCGGCATGGTCGGCGACGCGCTCGTCGAGACCGTGCTCCGCGGGCTCGCCGACCACCTCGCACCCGGCGGGACCGCGCAGCTGCTCGGCAACTGGGAGTACCGCTGGGGCGTCGACGGGCTCGACCGGGTGCGCTCGTGGTTCGCGGACGCCGAGGACCTCGACCTGTGGGTCGTCGAGCGGGAGCGCGAGGACCCGCCCGCCTACGCCGAGACCTGGATCCGCGACGGCGGCACGAAGCCCGGCACGGACGGGTTCGACCGGCTCGTGGACGCCTGGCTCGACGACTTCGCGACCCGGCGGGTCACCGGGGTCGGTTTCGGGTACGTGGTCGTCCGGCGTGCGTCGGCGTCGGCAACGGAGATGGGTCGGCCGGGAGGCACGGCTCGCCTCCGCCGCACCGAGCGGGTCCCCGAGGCGCTCGGTTCCAACCCCGTGGGGCTCGGCGCGACGGTCGCACGGGTGCTCGACGCCACCGGGTGGCTCGAGGCGCACGACGACGAGGCGCTCGCCGCCGCACACCTGCGGGTCGCCGGTGACGTGACCGAGGAGCGGCACTACTGGCCCGGGAACGACGACCCGACCGTGATCACGCTCATGCAGGGCGGTGGCTTCGGCCGTCGGGTGGACGCGGACACGGCGCTCGCCGCGTTTGTGGGTGCCTGCGACGGGGAGCTGTCGGTCGCGGCGATCGTCGGCGCCATCGCGCAGATCACCGGCGTCGACGAGGACGCGCTCGCGGCAGACCTGCTGCCGCGCGTGCGCGACCTGGTGCTGGACGGCCTGCTGCTCGCACCGACGTCCTGAGGCCGCCCCGCGCCTCCCCTCCGGTCAGCGCGAGCGGTGGTTCCGCCAGGTGTGCTCGGGGGCGTAGCCGAGGAGCTCGCGGGCCTTCTCGCTCGAGAGCAGGGAGCTCGTGCCGTCGATGTCCGCACGGCGCTCGATGTCCGGCACGAAGCGCTCCACGAGCTCGATCGTCGGGGTGTCCATCACGGTGTCGGGGCTCGCGATGACGAACGCCTCGAACCCGGTGAGCTCGGCCTCGAGCGACCGCCGCACGGCCTGCGCCCCGTCGCGCGAGTCGATGTACGACCACAGGTTGAAGGTCTTCGCCTCGGGGGAGGCGTCCCACGGGAACGACGGGTAGTCGGTCTCGTCCATGACGTTCGAGAAGCGCAGCCCGATCATCTTGAGCTCCGGGTCCCAGCGGGTGAAGTGGCGGGCCATCTCCTCCTCGACCGCCTTGCCGAGCGAGTACGAGGACTGCGGGCGGACCGCGAACTCCTCGTCGACGGGCAGGTACGGCGGGTGGTGCTCGCCCATCGGGATGCCGAGCAGGGTCTCGCTCGACGCCCACACGACGTTCTTGATCCGGGCGACGCGGGCGGCGTGGAAGACGTTGATCGACGCGGTCACGTTGTTCGTGATGAGGGCGACGTCGGGCACCTGTCCGGGGGCCGGTACGGCGGCGAGGTGCACCACGGCGTCGACGCGGTCGTAGCGGTCGTCGATGCCCGTGAGCGCTCCGAGCACCTGGCCGTAGTCGCTCAGGTCGATGCGGACGAACGGCACCCGCTCCGGCTTGTCGGGAGAGGGCACCCGGTCGAGCAGGACCACGTCGTACCCGTGCTCGTCGAGGTCGCGGACGACCGCCCGTCCGAGCTTCCCGCTGCCTCCGGTCACCACAACACGCGTCATCGCGTCACTCCACATCGTCGTCGGACGGCCTGGTCGGCCGGACCCCATCCTGCCGTGCGCGCCCGAGCGGGGACCAGGCACTGGCGGTACCTGTCCGGGCGACGCAGGCGGCGCAGGCGATGCGGCCGACGCGGCCCGGGGCCGGGGCCGGAGCGGTCGAGCGCGGCCGGAGTGCCGGCGTCAGGCCGGGGCGGGCGTGACGGACTGCGCGACCGCGAGCCGTGCGACGAGCTCGACGTGGTCGGCCATGTCCCGCGACGGGTCGTACAGCCACTGGATCTGCATGCCGTCGGAGATGGCCAGGAGCACGCTCGCCAGCTGCTCGGTGTCCACGTCGGAGCGGAGCCGGCCGTCCTGCTGCATGGTGCGGAAGTCCCGGGCGAAGTCGCTCCGGCTGCGCTCGTAGCGCTCGCGGAAGTACTCGTGCGCGGGGTGCTCGTCGTCGGTCGCGGCGGCGGCGGACAGGTTCACGAACATCTGCACGAGGCCCGGGACCTCGGTGTTGTGCCGGACGATCGCCGCGAGGAACGCACCGGGGTCCTCGGCTGCGGTGCCCCAGTCGTGCGCCAGGTCGACCTCGTCGCGGCGACGGAGGATCGCCACCCAGAGGTCGTCCTTCGAGTCGAAGTAGTGCAGCAGCCCGGCCTGGGTGAGCCCGACCGCGTCGGCGATGTCCTTGATGCTCGTGCGCCGGAACCCCTGCTGCGCGACGAGGTCGAGCGCGACCGTGAGGATCTCCTCGCGCTTCGCGATCCCCTTCGCGTACGAACCCCGTCGTGCCATGGCGCGAGCGTACAGCGGGTTCGAGACCCAACAAACCTACTTCCGATAGGTTTTGGGTGCTACGCTGCCCGCAGCCGCCGACGATGGCGCGCGGAGGTCATGCCCCGTCGCCTGCGTCGCACAACGAAGGGACCGACCATCGTGACCACCGTGGACGACACCACCCGCGCCTCCCGGCCGACCGCCGCGTCGCCGCTGGACGAGCGCATCGCCGCGCTCGTCGGACAGCTGACGACCGCGGAGAAGGTCCAGCTGCTGACCGGGCGCGACTTCTGGACGACCTGGCCGGTCGAGAAGATCGGGCTGCGCCGCATCCTGATGTCCGACGGTCCGTCCGGCGTCCGCGGCGAGGTCTGGGACGAGCGCGACCCGTCGCTCAACCTGCCGTCCGCCACCGCCCTGTCGGCGAGCTGGGACCGCGCGATCGCGAAGCGCTACGGTGCCGCCGCGGCGGTCGAGGCCCGCCGGAAGGGCGTCGACGTCGTCCTCGGCCCGACGATCAACCTGCACCGCTCGCCCCTCGGTGGTCGCCACTTCGAGGCGTTCAGCGAGGACCCGCTGCTGACCGGCGACCTCGCCGCGTCCTACGTCGACGGCGTGCAGGAGAACGGCGTCGCCGCGACCCCGAAGCACTACATCGCGAACGACTACGAGACCGACCGGTTCACCGCGTCGACGGAGGTGTCGGACCGTGCGCTCCGTGAGCTGTACCTGCTCGCGTTCGAGAAGGCCGTGACCGAGGCGCACGCCTGGGCGGTCATGTCGTCCTACAACGCGATCAACGGCGTCACCGCGTCCGAGAACGACCTGCTCGAGACCCCGCTCAACTCGGAGTGGGGCTTCGACGGCATCGTCGTGTCCGACTGGACCGGCGTCCGCTCGGTGGAGTCGGCGAAGGCGTCGCAGGACGTCGCGATGCCCGGGCCGAACCCCTGGTGGAGCCAGGGGCCCCTGCTGCAGGCGGTCGAGTCGGGCGAGGTCCCGATGGAGGCCGTCGACCGCAAGGTCCGCCGCATCCTGATGCTCGCCGCCCGCGTCGGCGCGCTCGAGGGCTTCGAGCCCGTGGCCGCGCAGCCGGTGCACGTCGAGGACGGCGTCGCGTTCGTGCGTACGGCCGAGGCCGAGGGCACCGTCCTCGTCCGCAACGCCGGGATCCTGCCGCTCGACGCGTCCGCGGTGTCGCGGATCGCGCTCCTCGGGCACAACGCCGACCAAGCCCGCACGCAGGGCGGCGGTTCGGCGACGGTGGTGCCGGAGCACGTCGTCACGCCCATCGAGGGCATCCGAGCGGCCTTCCCCGGCGCGACGGTCGACTACGCCATCGGCGCCGTGGTGCAGGAGGGCATCGCGGAGTTCCCGCTGTCCACCATCACGAACCCGGCCACGGGGGAGCCCGGCGCACGGGTGGCGTTCGTCAAGGACGGCGAGGAGCTGTTCGTCGAGGACCGCCGAGCCACCGCGCTGTTCTGGTTCGGCGGCGACGCCCCGATCCAGGAGTCCGACCGACTCGACGTCACCACGACGTACACCGCCGAGACGACGGGGACCGTGCGGATCGGCATCGGTGCCGCCGGCCGCTCGCGCATGTGGATCGACGGCGAGCTCCTGCTCGACGAGACCGTGCCGATGGAGGGGGACCAGCTCGGTGCGGCGTTCCTCAACCCGCCGGCGCGCTCGGTGCCGGTGTCGGTCGAGGCCGGGCAGCAGCTCGCGATCCGGATCGAGCACGACATCGTGCAGGACGAGGCGCTGGGCGGTGTGCTCGCCTACCAGTTCGGTACCGAGCCGAGCGACGCCGACCCCGCCGCACTCGTCGAGGCCGCGGTCGCGACGGCCCGCGACGCCGACGTGGCGATCGTCGTCGTCGGGACGAACAGCAAGGTCGAGTCCGAGGGCTACGACCGCTCGTCGCTCGCGCTGCCGGGCCACCAGGACGAGCTGGTCCGTGCCGTCGCCGCCGTGAACCCGAACACGGTCGTCGTGGTGAACTCCGGTTCGCCGGTCGAGATGCCCTGGCGGAACGACGTCGCTGCGGTGCTCCTGACCTGGTTCGGTGGGCAGGAGTACGGCAACGCGCTCGCCGACGTCCTGACCGGTGCCGCGGAGCCCGGCGGGCGCCTGCCCACCACCTGGCCGGTGACCCTCGCCGACGTCCCGGTGCAGGACGTGACGCCGGTCGACGGCAAGGTCGCCTACGACGAGGGCGTGCACGTGGGCTACCGTGCCTGGCTGCGCGCCGGCACCGAGCCCGCCTACCCGTTCGGCCACGGGCTGGGCTACACCACCTGGACGATCGACGGCGTCGCCGCGTCGCCGACCGTGACGGAGGGTGACGCCGCGATCGTCACCGCGACCGTGTCGAACACGGGCGACCGTGCCGGGAAGCACGTCGTGCAGGTCTACGCCTCGCGGACGGAGTCGACGGTCGACCGTCCCGTTCGCTGGCTCGTCGGCTTCGCGCCCGTCCGGCTCGGGGCAGGGGAGTCCACCGAGGTGTCGATCGAGGTGCCGGCCCGGGCGTTCGCACACTGGGACGGCGCCTGGCGCTACGAGCCCGGGACGTTCGAGCTCCACGTCGGTGCCTCGGTCGCGGACCTGGCCGGATCCGCGGCCCTCGAACTGGAGTGATCCGGTTTCCGCACGGTCGTGGATGCATTCAGTAGCATGAATCCGCGCCAGTCGGCTGGTTACCGTCGGCGCGCGCACCACCGAGGGATCGTCGTGTGAGCGAAGCGGCCTCCTGATCCGGCCGTGGAACCCCGTCGATCCCGGTGCGTCCAGAATGCGTCCCCGCGTCCGCGCGGGGGCGCATTCGTCGTCCTGTGGGCAAAGGTACGAGAGCGTACCTTTCCGCGTCTGACCAGGGGTTGTCGTGCGCAACTGGCCATGTGCCCGTTCACGGGGAAGTGATGATGACAAATCCTTCAGAAAGTGAAAGAGTGATGCCACCATCCCGTACGGATCAGGGACGAGATGGTCATCCGGCCCGGGGCTCGTCGGACCTCACCACCCCGACTCGAGCCCCGGCCGGGTGTCTGTCGTCAGCGGTCGTGCTCAGGGCAGCCGCGGGGCGATCTCCTCGGCGACGACCCGCAGGATGCGTTCGTGCGCCGCGGCGTCGCCGTTCGCCGGCAGGGTGATCACCAGCTCGTCGGTCGCCTGGACCGCAGGGTCGGCTGCCAGGGCGTCGACGATCTCGTCCACACCGCCCGACACGATCCTGCTGAACCGGAACGGCGGACCGCTCAGGGGGCGCCCCTCGTCGTCCATCCCGCTCGCGTACCCGGTGAGGAACTCCTCGTGCACCCGGCGGTCGTGGTCGTCGAGCAGCGGGACGACGATCCGACCGACCGCCACCTTCGGGGTGCGGCCGGGGTGCTCGCCGGCGGCCTGCAGCTCGGCGAAGCGGTCGCGGTACGCGGTGAGCTGGTCCGCCTGTGCCTGGGCGAACGGGGCGCCCGTGTCCTCGGTGTTGAGCGTCGAGCAGTGCAGCAGCAGGCCCTTCTCGGCCGTGCGGACCGCGGTGCCCGTGCTGCCGCCGCCCCACCAGATGCGGTCGCGCAGGCCGGGCGACAGCGGCTGGAGGGTCAGGTCGGCACCGGCGGGGATGCTCTCGTAGCCCTTCCCCGCGGTGCCGAGCGGCTCGCCCTGCAGGACCTCGAGCAGCCGCGCCGCACGCACCTCGGCCTCGTCGCGGAAGCTGCGCTCCGACCCGCCGAACACCGGGTCGAGGATCGGGCCGTACCCGGCGATCCCGGTGCTGATGCCGAGCTGCACCCGACCGTCGCTGAGCAGGTCGACGGTGCTGGCGTCCTCGGCGAGGCGGATCGGGTCCTCGTACCGCATGCCGAGGACGGCGGTGCCGAAACCGATGGTGCTCGTGCGCTGGGCGGCCGCCGCGAAGAACGTCATCGGGCTGGTCAGGAAGGGCTCGAAGTGGCGGCCCCGGACCCAGCCGGTGCCGTACCCGAGCGACTCGGCCGTCTCGAACAGGCGGAGACCGTCCTCCAGGGCGGCAGCAGCACCGGCGGTGCCGCCGTGGTTGGGGACGAAGGAGAGGAAGCCGAGTTCGCGCACGGTCTGAGTCTATGCGCGCGCATCGATTCCCGACAGGGTGCCGGACGGGTGGCGCGGCTCGTCTCCGGCCTGCGACCTGCGGTCGGTGCGTGCGGACGCCGGGTGCGTGACGGAGCGGCCCCGTGCCTCCCGTCCGCCGCCGGCTCGTCTGCCGGTCACCGCCCACCTGGGAGGATGGGCGCATGACCGACGTCACCACCACCCCGCCGCTCCTCGCCGCCCTGCCGGCGGCGGTCGACGGCGCCGTCGACCCCGACGCGGTCTACCAGGCGTTCGCCGACTGGGCCGAGGCGGGCGGACGACCGCTCTACCCGGCGCAGGACGAAGCGCTCATCGAGCTCGTCTCCGGCGCGAACGTCGTCCTCAGCACGCCGACCGGCACCGGCAAGTCCCTCGTCGCGGCCGGGGCGCACTTCGCCGCGCTCGCCGAGGGCAAGCGCAGCTACTACACGGCGCCCATCAAGGCCCTCGTCTCCGAGAAGTTCTTCCAGCTCGTGGACCTGTTCGGCGCGCAGAACGTCGGCATGGTGACCGGTGACTCGAGCGTCAACGCGGACGCCCCGATCATCTGCTGCACGGCCGAGATCCTCGCGAACACCGCGCTCCGCCAGGGCCCGGACGCCGAGGTCGACGTCGTGGTGATGGACGAGTTCCACTTCTACGGCGATGCCGACCGCGGCTGGGCGTGGCAGGTGCCGCTGCTCGTGCTCGAGCGCGCGCAGTTCCTGCTCATGTCGGCGACGCTCGGCGACGTCACGACCATCGCCGACGACCTGTCGCGCCGGACCGGGCGCCCGACCGCACGGGTCACCGGCGTCTCGCGGCCCGTGCCGTTGTCGTACGAGTACGTGCTGACGCCCGTGCAGGAGACGGTCGAACGCCTGCTCGAGGAGGGCAAGGCGCCGGTCTACATCGTGCACTTCGCCCAGGCCGCGGCGCTCGAACGGGCGCAGGCGCTCATGTCCGTGAAGGTGGCGTCGCGCGAACGCCGGGACGAGATCGCCGAGGCGATCGCCGGGTTCCGGTTCAGCGCCGGGTTCGGGCAGACGCTGTCGCGGCTCATCCGTGCGGGCATCGGCGTGCACCACGCCGGGATGCTCCCGAAGTACCGCCGGCTCGTCGAGCAGCTCGCCCAGCGCGGCCTGCTGCCGGTGATCTGCGGCACCGACACCCTGGGGGTCGGGATCAACGTGCCGATCCGCTCCGTGCTGCTCACCGGGCTGACGAAGTTCGACGGCTCCCGGATGCGGCAGCTGTCCGCCCGCGAGTTCCACCAGATCGCCGGACGAGCCGGACGAGCCGGCTACGACACCGAGGGCGACGTCGTGGCCGAGGCGCCGGAGCACGAGATCGAGAACGCCCGGGCCGTCGCCAAGGCCGGGGACGACCCGAAGAAGAAGAACAAGGTCAAGAAGAAGAAGGCGCCGGAGGGGTTCGTCTCGTGGGGCCCGGCGTCGTTCGACCGGCTCATCGCCGCTGAGCCCGAGCCGATGGTGTCGCGGATGCGGATCACGCACGCGATGGTGCTCGCCGTCGTCGCCCGCGGTGGAGACGCCTTCGCCGACGTCCGCTCGCTCGTGTTCGAGAACCACGAGCCGCGCTCCCGGCAGCTCGCGATGGCCCGACGCGGGCTGTCGATCGCCCGCACGCTGATCAACGCCCGCGTGATCGAGAAGGTCGACGGGCGCTACCGCCTGACCGTCGACCTGCCCGTGAACTTCGCGCTCAACCAGCCGCTGTCGCCGTTCGCACTCGCCGCCTTCGAACTGCTCGACCCCGAGTCCCCGACGTACGCGCTCGACATGGTGTCGGTCGTCGAGGCGACCCTCGACGACCCGCGCGCCGTCCTCGCGCAGCAGCAGTTCAAGGAGCGCGGCGAGGAGGTCGCCCGGATGAAGCGCGAGGGCATCGAGTACGAGGAGCGGATGGAGCTGCTCGAGGAGGTCACCTGGCCCAAGCCGCTCGACGAACTGCTGACCGCCGCGTACGAGGCCTACGCGGCCGAACAGCCGTGGGTGCTCGACTTCACGCTGTCGCCCAAGGCCGTGGTGCGCGACGTTTACGAGCGGGCGATGACCTTCGGCGACTTCGTGCGGTTCTACCAGCTGACCCGCTCCGAGGGACTCGTGCTCCGGTACCTGTCCGACGCCTACCGCACCATGCGCCAGACCATCTCTGAGGAACAGCGCACGCCCGAGCTCGACGACCTGATCGAGTGGCTCGGCGAGGTCGTGCGGCAGACCGACTCCTCGCTCGTCGACGAGTGGGAGGCGCTGGTCAACGGCTCCGTCGCGAAGGCCGCCGCGGAACACGACGAGATCGCGCCGCCGCAGCCCGCCCGGCTCACCGGCAACCCGCGCGCGTTCCGCGTGCTCGTGCGGAACGCCCTGTTCCAGCGGGTGCTGCTTGCGGCGGCCGACGACGTTGCCGGGCTCGCCGCGCTCGACGGGGCCGCAGGGTTCGGGCAGGAGGAGTGGGACGCCGTGCTCGAGGAGTACTACGAGGAGCACGACGCGATCGGGACCGACGGGGACGCCCGGTCGATGGCGTACCTGGTGCTCGACGAGCACGGGCCGGGTCGGACCTGGCGGGCACGGCAGATCTTCGCCGACCCCGAGGGCGACAAGGACTTCGGGTTCTCGGCGACGATCGACCTGGACGCGTCCGACGAGACCGGCGAAGCCGTGGTGCGCGTCACCGAGATCGGCCGGTTCGACGGCTGGGCCGAGGTCGACGTCGACTGAGGGCGGCCTCGCTCGGCCGCCACACGGAACCTCGCCGCCGCGGTCCGGGTACCTTCGACGCCAGCCCCGGACACCCGGGACGGGGCACCACGGAAGGACCCGTCATGCGCATCGGATCGAGCATCGCCCTGATCGTCATCGGAGCGATCGTCGCCTTCGCGGTCGACTACCAGATCGCCGGCATCGACCTACGCCTGATCGGCTACATCCTGATGGCCGCCGGCGTCGTGCTGCTCATCATCAGCCTGGCGGTCGGGTTCGGCGGGCGTCGGATCACGACCACCACCCGGTCGGGCGTCGACCCGGCGTCGGGGGAGCAGATCACCCGGCAGGACCGTCGCGACGGCACCTACTGAGCGCACGACGACGGGCCCGGGCGAGGACATCGCCCGGGCCCGTCGTCGTCCGCTCGTCAGAACAGGGTGGCGGGCGGTTCGACCTGCGCCGGCTCCGGAGCGGGCGGCACGACGGTGTCCGGCCAACCCGGACCGGTCGGGACCTCGGTGCGGTTCTGGAAGGCGGTCGCAGCGCCGCGGGCACGGACGTCCGCGGCCTCGTTCATCTCGTGGCCGACGTGACCGCGGACCCACTCGAAGGTGACCTTGCGGCCCTGCAGCTCGGCGTCGAGCTCCTTGATGATCTCGACGTTCAGCACGGGCTTGCCGTCGGCCTTCCGCCAGCCCTTGCGCTTCCACCCGGCCAGCCACTCCGTGCACGCCTTGATCGCGTACTGGCTGTCGCAGAGGATGTGCAGCGGCTCGCCGGTGTCCTTCGTGGCGCGGAGCAGCTGCAGCACGGCGGTGAGCTCGCCGATGTTGTTCGTCGCACGCGGCCACCCGCCGGCTGCCCAGCGGTCGTCATCGACGTACCATGCCCAGCCGGCCGGTCCGGGATTGCCGAGGGCGGAGCCGTCTGCGGCGGCGACGATGGTCACGATCTGGCCTCCTGGGTGGTGCGGGGTGCTGGTCGAGCGTAACGGACCCGCATCAGGCTCTGTGTCAGCGCGAGGCCGGGTCCAGGTTGATCCAGGAGCCGGCGAGCACCCAACCGTTGCCACGGGTCTGCATCGTCGGGTTGAGCCACCGCAACTGGTCCACGGTGATGCCGAAGCGCTTCGCGATGGTCGACTGGTCGTCGCCCTCGTTGACCCGGTAGCTCACCGGGACGCCGTCCGTACCGCGGAGGGTCTCGTCGTCGGCGTCGAACGCGTAGCCGTACGCACCCGGTCGGGCCTTGCCGAGCGTGACGTTGAGGTCGGGGTCGGGGTTCGGGATCGACCAGGAGAGCTTCCCGATCGCGAGCACCTTGTGGACCCACGGGCGGTCGCTGTCGTCACCGTCGGACTGGTCCGGCACCAGCACGACCGTGTGCAGCCAGTCCGGGTACGGGCCGCCGTCCGCCAGGCTGACCGTCGCGGGCGGCTGTCCGTCGGTTCCCCACCGTGTCGTGGCGACCGCTTCGCTGTCCCCACCGTCGCCGTGCTGCGCCGTGCGCCGGAACTGCACGGACATCGGCTGCGGCTGGGTGGTGCGGTAGCCAGAGAGCTGCGCGTCGAAGGTGCCGTGGTCGTTCGCGACGACCCGGACGTGGATCGAGGTGTCGCCGGACTTCGACACGGCGTCGGTCTCCGCGACCACCGTGCCCGCCGGGACCGCCTGCGGCGCCGCGACGGGCTGTGCGGTGTCGCCCGCGGCCCCCGAGCCGTCGACGGGCCCCGGCGTCGCGGAGGCGCTCGGCGCTGCGTGCCCGGTCGGCTTCGGCAGCGGTGCGTCGTCGCCGAACACCGAGCAGCCCGTCAGCAGCAGCGTGCTCATCCCCACCAGTGCAACGGCCGCCGTGCCCCGTGCCCTCGTCCGACCCATCGTCCGACCCCCTTCGTCGGGACGACGGTACCCGAGCGGGAACCGGATCACGGCCGTCGTGACCGAACCGGTACCAGGAGCCCCGGCCTACTGTGCGGGGCATGAGCGACAGCATCCCGAACGTGCCCGGCCCCGACGAGTCCGACGACCGCGCCCGCAACGACGAACTCCGCGACGCGGCGCACAGCGACGACGTCGACGGCGTGAGCGGCCGCGAGCAGCGTGCCGCCGACACGTCCTACAGCCCGTCGAGCGAACGGGAGACGGTCGCGTCGCAGACGCAGCAGCGCAGCCGTGAGGACCTCGAGCAGGACGGCATCGACCCGTCCCGCGTGGTGGCGGCACCCGGCACCGGCGGTGCGGACGACGCGGGCGACGTCGAGCCCGAGCCGGGCGACCTGAACCTGCCGTGGCAGTCCGAGGAGGACCGCCGGGGCTAGAACTCCGACGGCGACGGCGACGGCGACGGCGACGGCGGCAACCGCGACCGCGACCGCGTCAGGACACCGAGTCCGGGTGCGACCCGGTCCGCTGTCCGTTCTCGAGGCCGGCGATCGCGGTCAGGTCCTCGTCGGTCAGCTCGAACCCGTCGACGTCGATGTTCGCCCGGATGCGCGACGGCGTCACCGACTTCGGCAGCACGACGACCCCCTGCTGCACGTTCCACCGCACGAGCACCTGCGCCACGCTCACCCCGTGCGCGTCCGCGATCCGCGTGAGCACCGGGTCGTCGACGAGCCGCCCGCGTCCGAGCGGGGACCACGCCTCGGTCCGGATGCCGTGCTCCTCGTGGAACGCGATCAGCTCACGCTGCGGCAGCCACGGGTGGCGCTCGACCTGGTTGACGGCCGGCACCTCGCCCGTCTCGTCGACCACCCGCTGCAGGTGCGGCACCTGGAAGTTCGAGACGCCCACGCTCCGCGCCCGACCCTGCTCGCGCAGCTCGACGAGCGTCCGCCACGTCTCGACGTACCGGCCGTTCGCCGCCGCCGGCCAGTGGATGAGGTACAGGTCGACGGCGTCGAGTCCGAGCCGCTCGAGGCTCGCGTCGAACGCCCGCAGGGTCGCGTCGCGCCCCTGGTGGTCGTTCCACACCTTGGTGGTCACGAAGACGTCGTCGCGGTCCAGCCGGGAGGCACGGATCGCCTTCCCGACGCCGGCTTCGTTGCCGTACATCTCGGCCGTGTCGACGTGGCGGTACCCGGCGTCGAGCGCCAGGCGGACGGCGGTCTCCGCCTCGGCGTCGTCGACCTTGTAGACGCCGAACCCGATCGCGGGGATCGACCGGCCGTCGCGGAGGGGGAAGGAGGTGACCATGCACCCATCCTGCCCATCGGGGCGGGGGTGCGTCGTGCCTCCCGGCCGTCAGCTCGGCAGCGTGACCGGCTCGGTGTCGGGGAGGGGACTCGCGTCGCGGCCGCGCAGGTCGGGCAACCACCGCTTCGTCACGAGCGGCAGGACGACCCCCGCCGCCGCCATGACCGCTCCGACGGTCATGCCACCGGTCGGGCCGTTCGCGTCGATGAGGAAGCCCGCGACCGCGGACCCGCCGGCGGCACCGATGAGCTGGCCGGTGCCCATCCAGCCGTAGGCCTCGGCCGTGTCGGAGAACTTGACCGTCGCGGACACCGAGCCGAACATGACCGCGAGTGCCGGGGCGATGCCGGCACCGGCGATGACGAGGGCCAGGCAGAGCCACCAGAAGTCGGTGCCGCCGACCGCGAGCGCGAGCCCGACGAAGACGATCGACATGCGCGCCCAGAGCGTGTTCTTCGAGATCGGTCGGTGTCCGAGCGCGAGGCCGCCGGCGAGCGACCCGACCGCGAACACCGCGAGGACGATGCCGGCGTTCGGACTGCCCTCTCCGAAGACGCTGGTGACGCTCGCCTCGACCGCCGAGCACGCGCCGATGAGCAGCAGGCCGGTCAGCGTCGCGACGATCACCGACGGCCGCTTCAGCACGACACCGAACGCGCGCTTCGACCGGGGGATGCGGACGCGACCGAGCTCGGGGGAGGCGATGAACCACACGCCGCCCACGACCAGGAACACCATGGCGACGACGATCGCCTGCACCGTGCCGACCTGCGTCGCGACGAACGTGGTGATGACCGGGCCGGCGACCCAGATGAGCTCCTGCGCACTGGCGTCGAGCGAGAACAGGGGGGTGAGCTGCGACGAGGTCACCATCTTCGGGTAGATGGTGCGCACCGCGGGCTGCACGGGCGGGACCGCCAGCCCGCCGAGGAACCCGACGACGACGTACCCCCAGAGCGGCATCGAGACGAACGCGATGACGACCATGCTCGCCAGGGCGACGGCGCTCGTCAGGATCAGCACCGGGCGCATGCCCCAGCTGCCCATCCACCGGCTCGTGAGCGGACCGGCGATCGCCTGGCCGATGCTCGTCGTCGCGAGGACGAGCCCCGCGGCGCCGTAGGAGTGGAACACGTGCTCGACGTGCAGCAGGTACGCGAGCGACAGCATGCCGAACGGGAAGCGCGCGGTGAGCTGCGCTGCGATGACGCGACCGACTCCGGGGGTCTTCAGCAGGGGTCCGTAGGCGCTCACGGGACGAGCGTACCGACCGGACGGATCGGGCCGTCACCCGTCCGGGGGTGCTGTGGACAGACCGGCTGCTCGCGGTGCTCGGTGGACGCTCCCGCGACACGCCGACGCGCCGATTCCACACATGTGGATCGACGCTGTCCACGGGTGTGGGCAAGTGTCGGTGGTCGGTCGCAGACTGGCGGAATCACGGGCCTCCCCGAGGTGTTCACATTGTGGAGGGGCTTGTGGAGAACTACACGGCTGTAACACTTCCTCTTGTGGTCGGTGACGCAGCCAGCCACTAGATGTAGTGTGGATGCCATCGCAGCGGCCCCTCCCGGACTCGTCTGCGCACAGGCATCAGCACCACCCTCCACAGCACGAAACACCCAGCAAGAACCAGGGGAGATCATGGCCGTCACCGTCTACACCAAGCCGTCCTGCGTCCAGTGCACCGCGACGTACCGCGCGCTCGACAACAAGGGCATCCAGTACGAGGTGCTCGACGTCTCCGCCGACGAAGCAGCGCTCGAGCACGTCAAGAGCCTCGGCTACATGCAGGCCCCCGTCGTCGTGACCGACGACGACCACTGGTCGGGCTTCCGTCCCGACAAGATCGCGACGCTCAGCGCCGAACTCGCGTGAGCCGTGCGGGTCCCGTCACCGGGGCCCGCAGCTCCGCCGGCCCGGAGGCGCGCAGCACCTCCGACGGGCCACCCCTGATCTGCTGTCCGCACCTCTCACAAGGAGCGCGCACATGAGTCGCCTCGTCTACTTCTCGAGCGTGTCCGGCTACACGGCCCGCTTCGTCGAGAAGCTCGGCCGTGACGCGGACCGCATCCCGCTCCTCCCGAGCGACCCGTTCCTCCACGCGGACGAGCCGTACGTGCTCGTGCTGCCCACCTACGGTGGCGGCAACGGTCAGGGCGCGGTCCCCAAGCAGGTCATCAAGTTCCTCAACGACGAACGCAACCGCTCGCTCATCCGCGGTGTGATCGTCGGAGGGAACACGAACTTCGGCGAGGCCTACGGGCTCGCCGGGGACGTCATCGCCGAGAAGTGCGGCGTCCCGCTCTTGTACCGCTTCGAACTCTTCGGAACGCCTGACGACGTGCAGGCGGTCAACTCAGGATTGGATGCATTTTGGACGCAGCAGTTGCAGACGTCGATCTGACGTCGCCGCAGACGGGGATGGACTACCACTCCCTCAACGCGATGCTCAACCTCTACGACGCGGACGGGAACATCCAGTTCGACAAGGATCGTGAGGCCGCCAAGCAGTTCTTCCTGCAGCACGTCAACCAGAACACCGTCTTCTTCCACAACCTGAAGGAGCGGCTCGACTACCTGGTCGAGAACGAGTACTACGAAGCCGCGACGATCGAGCAGTACTCGCTCGACTTCATCCAGCAGCTCAACGACCTGGCGTACTCCAAGAAGTTCCGGTTCCAGACGTTCCTCGGTGCGTTCAAGTACTACACGAGCTACACGCTCAAGACGTTCGACGGCAAGCGCTACCTCGAGCGCTTCGAGGACCGCGTCGTGATGACCGCCCTCGGCCTCGCGCAGGGCAACGAGCAGCTCGCGATCGACCTCGTCGAGGAGATCATCGCCGGCCGCTTCCAGCCCGCGACCCCGACGTTCCTCAACACCGCGAAGGCCCAGCGCGGCGAGCTCGTCTCCTGCTTCCTCCTCCGCATCGAGGACAACATGGAGTCGATCTCGCGCGGCATCAACTCGTCGCTGCAGCTCTCCAAGCGCGGCGGTGGCGTGGCCCTGCTGCTCTCCAACATCCGCGAGGCCGGCGCCCCGATCAAGCAGATCGAGAACCAGTCGTCGGGCATCATCCCCGTGATGAAGCTGCTGGAAGACTCCTTCTCGTACGCGAACCAGCTCGGCGCGCGTCAGGGTGCCGGTGCCGTCTACCTGTCGGCGCACCACCCCGACATCATGAAGTTCCTCGACACCAAGCGTGAGAACGCGGACGAGAAGATCCGCATCAAGACGCTGTCGCTCGGTGTCGTCGTGCCGGACATCACGTTCGAGCTCGCGAAGAACAACGAGGACATGTACCTGTTCTCGCCGTACGACGTCGAGAAGGTCTACGGGATGCCGTTCGGCGACGTCCCGATCTCCGAGAACTACCGCGCGATGGTCGACGACTCGCGCATCAAGAAGACGAAGATCAAGGCGCGTGACTTCTTCACGACCATCGCCGAGATCCAGTTCGAGTCGGGCTACCCGTACATCGTGTTCGAGGACACGGTGAACAAGGCCAACCCGATCAAGGGTCGGATCAACATGTCCAACCTGTGCTCGGAGATCCTGCAGGTCAACACCCCGACGACCTTCAACGAGGACCTGTCCTACAAGGAGATCGGCAAGGACATCTCCTGCAACCTCGGCTCGCTGAACATCGCGCTGACGATGGACTCGCCGGACTTCGGCAAGACCATCGAGACTGCGATCCGCGGCCTGACCTCGGTCTCGCAGATGTCGCACATCTCGTCGGTCCGCTCCGTCGAGGACGGCAACGACAAGTCGCACGCCATCGGCCTCGGCCAGATGAACCTGCACGGCTACCTCGCTCGTGAGCGCGTCTTCTACGGCTCCGAAGAGGGCATCGACTTCACGAACATCTACTTCTACACGGTGCTGTTCCACGCCCTGCGCGCCTCGAACAACATCGCGATCGAGACGGGGGAGACGTTCGACGGCTTCCGCGACTCGAAGTACGCGTCGGGTGAGTTCTTCGACAAGTACACCGACCAGGCCTGGACGCCGGCGACCCAGCGCGTCGCCTCGCTGTTCGACGACGCGAACATCACGATCCCGACGCAGGACGACTGGAAGGCGCTGAAGGCGTCCATCCAGGAGCACGGCATCTACAACCAGAACCTGCAGGCCGTCCCGCCGACCGGGTCGATCTCGTACATCAACCACTCGACGTCGTCGATCCACCCGATCGCGTCGAAGATCGAGATCCGCAAGGAAGGCAAGCTCGGCCGCGTCTACTACCCGGCGCCGTTCATGACGAACGACAACCTGGACTACTACCAGGACGCGTACGAGATCGGTGCCGAGAAGATCATCGACACCTACGCGGCTGCCACCCAGCACGTCGACCAGGGCCTGTCGCTGACGCTGTTCTTCAAGGACACCGCCACCACGCGCGACATCAACAAGGCCCAGATCTACGCATGGCGCAAGGGCATCAAGACGATCTACTACATCCGTCTGCGCCAGCTCGCCCTCGAGGGCACCGAGGTCGAGGGCTGCGTCAGCTGCATGCTGTAGAGCTGCTGCTCTCTTCCTGGAGGCGCGGGGCGGGCCCCGCCCCGCGCCTCCAGTCCGTCCGATCGTCCTGTCCACCACCACCCGGAAGAAAGCCATGACCCTCACCGACCCGGTCCACGCCACGGGCAAGTCCATCCCGCTGATCAGCGCGGTCAGTGCCATCAACTGGAACCGCATCCAGGACGACAAGGACGTCGAGGTCTGGAACCGGCTGGTCAACAACTTCTGGCTGCCCGAGAAGGTGCCGCTGTCGAACGACGTGCAGTCGTGGAACACGCTCACGCCGGAGGAGCAGCAGCTCACCATGCGGGTCTTCACCGGCCTGACGCTGCTCGACACGATCCAGGGCACCGTCGGCGCGATCAGCCTGATCCCCGACGCGATCACCCCGCACGAAGAGGCCGTCTACACGAACATCGCGTTCATGGAGTCGGTGCACGCGAAGAGCTACTCGTCGATCTTCTCGACGCTCGCCTCGACGCCGGAGATCGACGACGCCTTCCGCTGGTCCACGGAGAACCCGAACCTGCAGAAGAAGGCCCAGATCGTCCTCGACTACTACACGGGTGACGACCCCCTGAAGCGCAAGGTCGCCTCGACGCTGCTCGAGTCGTTCCTGTTCTACTCCGGCTTCTACCTGCCGATGTACTGGTCCAGCCGGGCGAAGCTCACCAACACCGCCGACCTGATCCGCCTGATCATCCGCGACGAGGCCGTGCACGGGTACTACATCGGGTACAAGTTCCAGAAGGGCCTCGAGGGCGCTTCCGAGGAGCGCAAGCAGGAGATCAAGGACTACACGTTCAACCTGCTCTTCGAGCTCTACGAGAACGAGGTGCAGTACACGCAGGACCTCTACGACGGTGTCGGGCTGACCGAGGACGTCAAGAAGTTCCTGCACTACAACGCCAACAAGGCGCTGATGAACCTGGGCTACGAGCCGATGTTCCCCAAGGAGACGACGGACGTGAACCCGGCGATCCTGTCGGCGCTGTCGCCGAACGCGGACGAGAACCACGACTTCTTCTCGGGGTCGGGCTCGTCGTACGTCATCGGCAAGGCCGTCGTGACGGAGGACGAGGACTGGGACTTCTGATCCCGGTCTGACTCGTGAGGACGCCCCGCTGGCTCCGGCCGGCGGGGCGTTCTCGTTCTTCCCGCGCCGCGAACGTGTCCGGAAGGCGCCCCTCCACCGAGAACGATTCCGGACGGGTCGAGTGAGACAGGCGGTCACTGAGCGTGTCTCGCGTGCGATCGAGTCCGGTCCAGGACCGTCTGTCGGTCACGGTGCGTGCTCCCCATCGCACCACTGCGCTTCTGGTGTCCGCCCTGTCTGGTTGCAAGGATGAGGTGTGTTCGAGCTGGTGAGACCGCGTGCGGAGTTGTTCCAGGAGCGGAGCGAAGCACGTCGCGAGTGGGGTCCCGGGCTGCACGAAGACGGCTTCGGAATCACCTCGGACGATGAGGTGAACACGGTCGACGGCTTCCGCGACTGGGTCGCTCGGATCGAGCACGGCCCGACCGAGCTGTGGTGGATCGTCGAAGACGGGGAAGTCCTCGGTGGGATCGCGCTCCGTGCTGCTGATGACGAGCGCGTGCAGAGCGTCGGTCACATCGGGTACGGGATCCGGCCGTCCGCCCGCGGGCGAGGTGTCGCGACGTGGGCGCTCGGTGAAGTGTTGCTTCGCGCCGCTTCACTGGGGATCGATCCCGTGGTGGCGTTCTGTCTCGAAGACAATGCGGGGTCGGTCGCGACGCTCGAACGCCACGGGGCGACGCTCGAAGCGGTCGAGCAGCACGGGGCGGCGCGGGTGCGGCGCTCCGCGATCCGCTCCGGAGTCCGCTTCGCTCACCGATCAACTGTCGGTACTGGCTATTCGTAGGCTTGCTGGGTGATCGCGCGAGTCCTTGGTTCTGGTCGTCCGCTCGTCGCCCTCCACGGCTTCGGGGTGGACCACCGCATCATGCTGCCGCTGGCGGACGCGGTGCAGGGTCTGCCGTGGCGGCTGGTGTTCCTCGACCTGCCGTGGGCTGAAGCCGCCGCTGTGACCGCGACCGCGACGAGCGCGGTCGACGTGGCCGCCGAGGTCCTCGCCGACATCGACGACCACCTCGGCGACGAGCCCTTCGCTGTCATCGGGAACTCCTTCGGCGGCATGATCGCCCGACACGTCGCCCACGAACGCCGAGACCACGTCCTCGGCATCGCGACCCTGGCGGGTGTGGTGCATCCGGCACACGCAGACCGTGCTGTCCCCGAGCGCACCGTGCTGTACACCGAACCGTCCGTCCTCGAGGCCGCCGGCGATGCGCGAGCAGCATTCGAGGAGGTCAGCGTCATCCAGGACGCCGCCGCGTTCAGAGCGTTCGAGCGGTACGTGCTGCCGGGTCTCCGTGGTGCCGACCCTGCTGTGATGGACCGTATCGCCGCCGACTACGCACTCGATGCCGTGCCGGAGGAGCGCCACCCGGAACCGTTCACCGCTCCGGCGCTGCACCTGTTCGGTCGGCAGGACGACGTCGTCGGCTACGAGGACGGGCTCGCACTCCGGGACCACTACCCGCGAGGGAGCTTCGTCGTCCTCGACGGTGCTGGACACAACGTGCACCTCGAACAACCCGGAATCACCGCCGCCCTGATCCGCGACTGGCTCGCACGCATCGACCGGTAGACGATCGCCAACCGGGCAGTCGCTCCCCTGATCAGGGCCACATGGTCGACTCCAGAGGAACCATGCAACCGAACTCCACCAGGGCAGACGCTAACTGTTCTCTTCCCACAGCTCGAGCGGCAGTCCCTCTGGATCGTGCACACGGACGAAGCGCCCGTACTCTGTCTCCCACTCGGCGCGGCGCTCGACCGCGATGCCGTCCGCTTCGAGACGGCGGATCAGTTCGTCGAGTGCCGTCACCCTGATGTTGAGCATGAGGGGCTGGTCGGCGGCGAAGTAGTCGCTGTCAGCAGGCAACGGTGCGAAGACCGTCACACCGGCTGCTTGGCGCCAGAAGGTGTCCGCGCCGGCGTCGATGCCGAGGTGCTTCCGGTACCACGCGGCGCGGGCTTCCGGATCTCGACTCCGGAAGAAGAGCCCGCCGATGCCCGTCGCAGTCAGGTCGAGCACGGTATCGGTGTCAAAGCCCGAGCGCCAGAGAACTCACGCCCTCGAGCGTCCGATGATCGATCGTCGGACGGACGACGACGGGGCGGACTCGCTCCGCGGAGAGACGGGTGTAGGTGAGGACGCCGAACGACGCGTTCATGCGTACGTGCCTTCGCCCTGGGACTGTTCAGCGGTCAGATGAGCAGCCCGATGGTGAGCGCGACGATCCCGCTTGCGGTGAGTAGTGCTGGTCCCGTGACCCGGCGGGGAGTAGTGCGTTCCGTCGTACGTGCGACGAAGACGGCGACAAGCGTTGACGTTGCACCCGCGTAGATGAGCACGAAGGCTTCGGGGAAGAATCCGATGATGTGGACCACGAGCCCGGCGAAGACCGTCGATGCCGACGTGAACAGGTGGGCTCTGGAAGCTGCTGGGAGCACAGGCTTTGCTCGTGTTCCGAGGAAGAGACCGATCAGACACCAGCTCGAAGCGGTCGCGAAGAGCGCGCCGCTGATCGAGACGATCGCGGCTCCGATCACGTCGAGGTTCACGCTTCACACCGTTCCAGCAGAGCCGTGGTCGGGTGTTCCGAACCATGCGGCAAGTGCCTCTGTGAGGGAGGCGGGATCGGTGTGGGACCAGGCGATGAATCCGTCGGGTCGGATCAGGATCGAGGTCTGTTCGTTCGTTGCGGCCAGCGGCACGTAGTCCACGCGGTCGTTCCATGGGGCGATGGCGTGGCGGAGTCCGCCGGTCGCGTCGAGCACGATGGGGTGGGCGGTGCGGAGCAGTTCCGGGATCCTGCGGAGGGTCCCGTCGGCGAGTTCGACCTGTGTTGACGGTGCCAACCATCCGGTAGGGCCGTCGGGGTTCGCGGGACCCATGTCGTAGCGGACGTCCGAGCCGGCGAGGAGATCTGCGACGCGCTGCACGGTGGTCGTGTCGGCGAGCATCTCGGCGAAGAGGTCGCGGAGGGCTGTGACATCCGAGCCGGGCGCCATCAGCGCGGTCTGCGCTTGGGTCTGCATGAAGACGCGTTGCCCGAGCGGGCGGCGCTCTGTCTCGTAGGTGTCGAGCAAGCCCGCGGGGGCCCAGCCGTGGAGGCTGGCGGCGAGTTTCCAGGCGAGGTTCGCCGCGTCTTGCAGCGCGAGGTTCAGGCCGGGTCCGCCGGCGGCGGAGTGCACGTGTGCGGCATCGCCGAGGAGGAAGATCCGCCGGTCGCGGTAGCGGTCCGCGACGCGGGTGTTCCGACCGGTCAGACGACGCAGCAACGTCGGCTCACCGTCGGCTGGCGCGTGGAGGTCGAGGCGGACGCCGAGGACGCGCTCGAGGCTGTCCTCCATCTCGGTCAACGTCATGGCTGCTCCCTCACCGGGGAAGCTGCGGTCAGGCTGGTCCTCCCATTCCGCGGTGTAGACCAGCGGGTGCTCCGGGTCACGGAGGGCGATGGTGACGACGCCGGTTTCGGTCCGGTGGAAGCTGTCCGCGATCGCTCCCAGACCCGCAACATGCACTTTCCCGGGGCTGGCGGGCGTCAGCTGCTCAGTTGGTGCGATCAGGGCTGTGCGATCCACGACGTGGTGGTCGGTGTTGCCGGGGAAGCGGATACCGGAGAGCTTCCGCACAGTGCTCCGCGCCCCGTCACTACCAACGAGGTACTGCGCCGACACGGTGCTCTCTGCTCCGCTCGCGACGTCGACAAGGTCGACGATGACGGAGTCGTCGTGTTGGGTGAAGGAGCACATCTCGACGCCGCGACGGATCTCGACGCCGAGTTCTGCTGCGCGGTCGTTGAGCACGCTCTCGAGGTCGCGCTGGTTGATGTGGAGCAGGTACATCGGGTTGCGGTCGCCGAGCGTGTGGAGCGGCAACGGCAGCGCTCCGAAGAAGAAGCTCGGAGCCGGCTCCGGGACGGCCCTCCCAGCGCACCGCTCGAACAAGCCGCGGTGATCCAGTAGTCGGACGACCTGCCCGGTCAAGCCGTGCGCCTTGTCCCATTGGTTGATCTCGGGGAGGCGTTCGAGGACGAGGGGGTTCACACCCGCGAGCTTCAGCTCGCAGGCGACGAAGATGCCCACGGGTCCGCCTCCGACGATGACGACGTCGTACATGATGGTCTTCCTTCTGACGAAGAGTGTGGGATCAGTGGTCAGCGGAGGTGGCCGAAACCGTCGCCGAGGAGTTGGAACGCAGCTCGGAGGAACGGCTGGAGGGGGTGTGGCTCCGGGCGCGCCGCCCAGGACTCCAGCGTTGTCAACAAGGTCGAAAGCGCAGCGGCGGACACCAGACCAGGAACGGGATCTTCCGGTGCTGCGTCTGAGCGGGCCGCGACGGCGGCCGCGAACACTGCGTTCGCTGCGCGAGCACCTCGGTCGACGGCTGACTGCATGCCCGGCGTCGACAGCACTGCAAGCAGCCCGCTCTGCTCCTCCCGGGACGGGGTCGTCGTCTCTCCTGCCTCGTACGGCGCGAGCAGCGCCTCCGTGATGGCAGTCCACAACGGCTCCTCGCGTGGCCGCTGGAGCAGATCGTCGGCTGCCTTGCGCACGCGTTGCACGTGGCGGTCCGCGATCGCGTCTTCCTTGCTCGAGAAGTAGTTCCCGAACGTCCGCCTCGACACTCCGACCCGACCGACGATGTCCTCGACACGGATGTTGTCGAGCCCCCGCTCCCGGGCGAGCAGCACGGTGGTCACGCTCAACGCGTCACGGATCGCTGCCTTCTTCTGCTCACGGAGCGAGACCTCGTCTGTCATGACACCAACCTAGAGCACAGTTGCCCATTGGGCAATGTTGCTCAATGGGCAACTCGTGATATCAGGAGTACCTGTTCACAGACGGTCGTTCACGAGACGCTCATCGACCCGTGCTGTGAGCAGCGTCGCTCCGTGTCGTCCTCCTGACTTCGCTCTGAGTCGCGATCGCGTCCCGGTAGGGGATCCCCAACCGGACGCTCAACGCCCGCAACCCCTGGACGGGGACGGACCCGACGCCGCTGCCTTCACGGCCCTTCCACGTCGTACACGCGGTCGGGGTGGAGGGACAGGTGCCCCACGAGATCTCCCGGTTCATCCGGCAGGCGCAGCAGGTGGCGACTCGCTTCGATGCCCGCCGGCAGCGAAGGAGGGGGTTCCGCGTACGGCCGGAGAAGCTCGCGCACACCGTAGCCGCCCGCGTGACGCGCGACCGGCACCGCTCTGTCGCGACCGGCGTCACGATGGGAGGATCGCGCCGTGCCCCTGCGTGACCTCGCGATGCTCGATGATGGGACCTTCGACGTCGGCGACGCGCAGGTGACCGACGGGCGGGTGGTGCTGCGCGGCTGGGCCGTCGAACACGGCACGAGCGTGGGGACGGCTCGTCTGCCGGTGACGCTGACGGTCCCCAACGCGGTCGACGTCTCCGCTGACTCCGTCGGTGGGACCGGTGAGCTCGTGCTCGACCGGGTCGAGGTGACCCCGACGACCGTGACGCTCGTCGGGGTCGCCCCCGCCCGGATCGTCGTGACGACGTCGGTGCAGAGCCAGGCGCTGCTCAAGGTCGGGACGACACCGATCGCGGTGCGTCGCTGGGGGCGCTGGCGGCCCTGGAGCACGGCCGCACCGGTGGTCCTCGACCACCGGTACGCCGTCAAGCGGCTGCGGACCACGGCCTGTCCGGAGTGCGAGCACCCGTGGGCTGAACACTCGATGGACCCGGACGAATCGCTGACGATGTGCAGCGAGTGCGCCCACGAGCACGGTCACGGCCAGCCATCCACGGGGGCGACGGTCTGTTTCGCTCAGGTCCCTCGCGGTCTGGTGGAGCCTCGGTCAGCAGTGCTGCGCACTCCTCCGAGCGACGACCGACCGGTCGATCGGGGAGGGCCCGCGACGTCAAGCACCGGCGGGTTGTTCCGTCCGACGATCTCGAGCTTGCGGGAAGCGAATGCGGCTCTCGCCTTCGGGATGGTCTCGACCGACGAGGTGAGCGCCCTCGCGGCTGAGCTCGTGGCGTCAGGACACGACGGTGACGCGCTCGTCGCACTCGCTTCCCTGTACTCCGGCGCCGCCACCTCCGACGCGGTCGAGCTCGGTCAGGCGGCACTCGTCGAGGCCGGGGTGCGCCCCGTGGACCTCACGGGTGACGACGTGCCGCTCCTCGCGCTGCGTGTCGCGAGTCACCGGTTCCTCCTCGGGCACTGGACGCTCCGCACCTTCGCGTCCTGGGTGCACCGGGAGATCGGCCACGAGGGGCCCCAGGGTGCACAGCAGCTCGCACTCGTCGACGACGAGCTCGATGAACTCGACGCACGAGGCGCCGGGCCCGGTCCTTCGTTCCGTCGAGCGGTCGAACGGCTCGCCGTCGACTACATCGAACTGACCGAGGAGACGGCGCATCCGTCTCGGTCCTGACCGGCGGCCCGGAACCCAGCCGACCCGTGGATCAGGCGATGCTGCTGCCGCCGTCGACGAGGAGCTCGCTCCCCGTCATCCCCGAGCTCTGGTCGGACACGAGGAAGAGCACCGTGGCGGCGACCTCCTCGGGACGGAGGAGTCGACCGAACGGCATCCCGCTCGCCATCTGCTGGAGCATCGCGTCCGGGCTGCCCGTGGCGAGGCCCGCGAGACCCGGCGTCTCCGTCGGCCCGGGGACGACGGTGTTGATCCGGACGCCGCGCGGTGCGAGCTCGGCCGCCCACGTGCGGGTGAGGGTCGCGATCGCTGCCTTCGACGCCCCGTACAGGCCGAACGACGGCTCGGTGCCGGACGCCGCCGTCGAACCGGTGACCACGACGGCCGAGCCCTCGCGCAGGAACGGCAGCGCGCCCTGGACGGTGAAGGTGGTCCCGCGGACGTTGGTGCCGAACGTCGCCTCGAAGTCCTCGGCGGTGACGGCGTCCAGTGCCTTGAACTCCCCGCCGCCGGCGTTCGCGTGCACGGCGTCCAGACCGCGACCACGCTCGGCGACCGCGGCGAAGACCGTCGCGATGTCAGTCGGCTGGGCAGCGTCCGCCCGGATCGGCGTGACCGCGTCGCCGAACTCCTCGCGCAGTGCGTCGAGCGCCTCCTGCCGCCGGCCAGTGATGAAGACGTGAGCTCCTTCGGCGACGAAGCGGCGCACGACCGCGAGTCCGATGCCCGACGTCCCGCCCGTGACGAGTGCGGTCTTGTCCTGCAGTGTTCCTGTCATGATGACCTCCTGAACGTGTTGTTGACTGCTTGGTCCAGAACGGTACGCCGTGCTTGACTGATCAGTCAACAACGACTTCCGAGGAGTCCGCATGCCCCGACCGCGCAAGTTCGACGAGGCCGACGTGGTCGAGCGCGCCCGGCGCACGTTCGCGGAGTCCGGGTTCGACGGCACGTCGCTCGACGACCTGCTCGCGGCGACGGGGCTCGGTCGGCAGAGCCTGTACAACACGTTCGGCGGCAAGAAGGAACTCTTCATGCGCGCGTTCCTCAGCGACACCGCCGACGCCGTCGAGGTCGTGCAGTCCGTCCTGCGGAGCGCCGAGCACCCGATCGCGCGGATCCGGACGCAGCTGGTCTCCGCTGCGGTCGAGCACGGGGCTGCGCAGGCTCCGCCGTCCCTGCTGCTCCGCGCGGCGGTGGAGCTGTCGGCTCGGGACCCCGAGGTGGCCGCCACCGTGACCGAGGCCTTCGACACCATCCGCGCTGGCTACACGGCCTGCATCGTGGACGCGCAGGCGGCCGGCGAGGTCGAGGCCGACGCCGACGCCGAGGCGCTCGGCACCTACTTCTGCGCGGTCATCGAGGGGATGGGGGCGATCGGACGCGTCGGGACCTCACGAGCGGCGCTCCTGCAGGTGGGGATCGCGAGCCTCGCGGCACTGCCGATCACACCGCTCGGTGCAGAGCACCTCGGAACCGCGGACGGTCCCTGGGACTGATCAACGCCCGGTACCAGGGTTACGCGCGGCGACGCGAGCGGCGGGACTGACCGCCACCGCGCCTCCCGTCCGGACCTGGAGGCGCGCATCCCGCAGGCGCGACCGCATCCGCCCGTCGCCTGGTCGCGTGCTGGGCCGTCGACGCGAGCCACCCGTCCAGCAGGAGTGTGATCGCGACGCCGGGGACCATCGCGATGACCGCGACGGGGACGGGCCACAGCTGGTGCACTCAGGGATGGCCACCCGGCTTCGTGGCCGCCGCCGCGAACGAGGACGCGGACACCAGCACGGCCCACGCGGCCGTCATAGCGATGATCGGCAGGGAGTCCCACCCGCGGTCGAGCAGGGCGTTGGCGAGCGGGAGGGGGACCATCACCGTCCCGACGATGAAGCCGGTCCTCGCCACGGTACGAGCACCGTAGTCAGGTGGTCCGATCCATCGGGCCGGTTCCCTCGAGGATCAGCGGCACGGGCGACAAGCCTGCGTTAGGTTCGACTGAGACAACACCGGATTCCATGGGGGGACACAACGGTGACTGGACCGACAGACCTGACCGCGTACGCGCTGCCGGACCTGACGTACGACTTCGCCGCGGCCGACGACCTCGCACGGCAGTGCGACCTGGCGAAGACAACGGTGGAGCTTCAGTCTCCGTCGCGCGCGGCGCTCGTCGTGCTGGCCGGCACCGACTTCGCAGGCGGTTTCGCAGAGACGTTCCGGTCGAACGCGGAGATCGCCCAGGAGGATGCGCGCGAGCTCACCACGAAGCTCGGCGAGGTCGCGAGCGGCATCCGTGCGCTGAGCGATGCCGCGCGCGCCGAGAACACCCGTCGTCGCGAGGCCCGTGCCTGGCGGGATCGCGTGATGGCTCGCCGGGCCGACATCGTCGACAGCACATGGGACCAGATCTTCGGTGAGGAACCCCCGCCGAGCAGTGGCAGGGTCGACGTTCCGGCCTTCCCGAGTACGAGCTACAAGGCGCGCACGAGGAGCACGCCGCCGCCGGGCGCCGGTCCGGGTACCGGGGGCAGTGTCTCGTCTGCGCGACCGGACCATCTCCGATCGTTCGCCTCCGGAACCAGCTCCCTCAACGGCAGCGTGCAGGCGCTGCCGGGGCGGATAGCGGCTGCCCTGGCGGGCTTCACCCAGAGGTGCGACTTCGGCCGCGTCGACCTGTCGCCGCTCCTCGCGGGCTTCCGGGCCTGGTCGGCCGCGAACGAAGGCGACGTGGACTGGGCGAACACGGTCGCAGCCGCCTTCGAGGCAGCCGGGGCGAGCGGCGATGTCGTCTCGCTGAACGACAGTTCGCTCCTGGCCGCGCTCCTGGCGGCAGGGGTGGGCAGGACGCGGACCGACCTCGCCTTCGGCAAGCCCTCGTTGCTCGGCGCGGTCCCCACCAGTGGCTTCGCAGCCGACCCCGTGAACACGGCGACCGGCAACTTCGTCGAGCTGGAGCGTGACCTCTCCTTCGCCGGAGGCGCTGAGGGCTTCGAGCTCACGCGGATGTACAACTCGTTCGACGTCGTCGGTGGGTCCTTCGGTCGCGGCTGGTCCTCGGTCCTCGACCAGCGCCTCGAAGTCCTCGCCGACCACGTCGAGTTGGTCCACCACGACGGACGACGGAGCACGTTCCCGACCCGGGGCGACACAGCGGTCCGTGCCGTCGGAGAGAACCTGTGGCTGGCACCAGAACCCGACCCTTCGGCGGGTTCGACGGCCGACCGTGAGGTACTCCTCGTCGTCCGCGACAATGCCGGCTCCTGGTGGTCGTTCACGACCAGCGGGCTGTGGATCGCGACCGGTACCGGGACCGCGGCGACCACCAGAGCCGTGCGGGACGGCGACGAGAGGCTCGTGCGGCTCCAGCACCGACGCGGACGGTTCATCGACCTCCTGCACCTCGACGGGCTGGTCCGTTCGGCGCGCTCGTCCGACGGCCGGACGGTCACGTACGAGTACGCCGACGACGGTGCACTCAGAACGGTGACGGGTCCCGGCGGAACACGGACGTACTCGTGGGACGTCGACGGTCGGATCGAGCGGGTGACCGCTGCGGACGGCGTCGTCGAGTGTGCGAACACCTACGACGAGCACGGTCGGGTGGTCCTGCAGACGACGCCGCAGGGGCGCACGATCCGGTTCGCGTACCTCCCCGGACGAGTCACGTCCGTCGCCGACGAGGACGGCACGCGCTCGAACACATGGACGTCCGATCGTCACGGTCGTGTGGTCTCGATCACCGACTCAGATGGTCGACGACAATCGTTGAGCCACGACGAGCACGGGAACCTGGTTGCCTCGACCGCGCGTGACGGGTCAGTCACGGTCCACACGTACGACGACCGTGGACGCCTCACTCGGACCCTGGCCGAGGACGGGACCGACACGCTCGTGGCCCACGACGATCACGACCGCGTGCACCGCGTCGAGCGCCATGGGCGAAGGGTTTCGTACGAGTACGCCGACTCTTCTGCGACGTCGCCCTCGCACGTCGTCGACGAACGGGGTGCCCGCTTCACGTTGGCATGGGTGGACGACCTGCTCGTCCGCGTCGAGGACCCGGCAGGTGTCGTGCTGACGTACGACTACGACCGTTCGGGTGATCTCGTTGCCGTCAGGGACGCGCTGGGCGCGACGACTCGGTACACGCGGGACGACGCTGGTCACGTCGTCACGACCACCACACCCATGGGACACCGAACGCGCTTCGAGCGTGATCCTGCGGGCCGCGTGACGTCATGTGAGGCCCCGGATGGGTCCGTGTGGAAGCTCGAACGCGACGCTGGTGGTCGTGTCACCTCGGTCGTCGATCCGGTTGGTGGGCAGACGACCTACGAGTACGGAGCGAGTGGAAGCCTCACGCGCGCCACGGATCCGCTCGGACGGGCGAGCGACATCCAGTACGACCGTCTGGGGAACGTGCACGAACTCCTCCAGCCAGACGGTACCCGCTGGACGATGCTCCACGATGGGCTCTCGCGACTGCAGGAGGTCACGGATCCGGAAGGTGGGCGATGGCTCCGGGAGTACGACGCCATCGGGCGCCCCACGGCCCGGATCGATCCCACCGGTGTCCGCTCCGTCGTCGAGCAGGCAGACCGTCGTGCGTCAGTACCGTTCTTGGACCTCGACCTCGACCTCGCGGGCCGCGTCGTCGCCGGGGCCTCACCGCTCGGTGACCGTGCGACCATCGAGTACGACGTCTGCGGCCGGCTCTCGGCGTGGACCGATTCAGATGGTGGCCGGACGATGCTCCGGTACGATGCGGACTCGCGGATCGTGGAACGCATCGAGCCCTCGGGCGCCGTCACGACGTTCGAGTACGACGCCTGTTCACGGCTGGTTGCGGAACGAGTGCCCGGCGTCGGGACGACGCGGTACGGTCACGACCCTGCCGGACGCCTGGTCACTGTCGACGACCCGACCAACGGTCGACGGACGATCACCCGGGACCTTGCCGGGCAGGCGGTCGCGGTCGACGACGCGCTCGGGCACTCCACGACCTTCCACCGAGACGTCCTCGGACGGGTGACACAGGAGATCAGCCCCTCTGGCGGGCGCACGCTGACCACCTGGACCGGGTGCGGTGACGTCTCATCCACGACCGACTCGATGAGCCGCGCCGTGGCGTGGACGCGGGATGCGGCCGGCCGGCCGACAGCCCGCAGGGATCCCGATGGCCACACGACCACCTGGGGGCACGACCCAGCTGGGCGGCTGGCCGAGGTTCGTCAGGACGGCCGACTCGTTGCGGCAGTCGCGCGGAACGAGTCCGGCCGATCGGTCACGATCACCGACATGACCCACCCCGACGGTGAGCAGACCGTGCACCGGCTGGAGTACGGCGCCCGGCAGGAGTTGGTCCGGCGCACGACGAGTCGTGCCGGGCGGAGCACGACGACCCGATGGGAGTACGACGCCGCTGGCAATCAGCGCGCGATGACCACGCCAGACGGAGTCAGGACCGAGTACGACCGCGGTCGTGCGGGCATCCTGACCGGCATCAGGCGACCCGGCTTCCCCGACGCCTCGTTCCGACACGACGGTGACGGCCGACTGACCGAGGTCGTCGCCGGGTCCGTGGGTCAGTCGTGGCAGTACCGCGATGGCTTCGTCGTCGGGCACACGTCAGGCGGGCGGGCGACCACGCTCGAGCGCGACAGCCGAGGGCGTGTCACGGCTGTGCGCGATCCGGACGGCAAGACCGTGACGTACGAGTACGACGAGGCGTCGCAGTTGGTGGCCGCGACCGGGACGACTGCGTCGACCTGGACCTACGACCGGTCCGGCCGGATGCTCGAGGAGCGAAGCGCGTCCGGGAACACCTCGTACCTGCACGATCCTGCCGGAGCGCTCCTGCGGGCCGAACGCCGCGGCGATGGGACCGCGGTCGTCCGGTTCGAGTACGACGGCTCGGGCAGGCGTGTCCTCGCCGCAACCGACGACGGCACCACGACGTACGAGTGGGACGAGCTCGGTCAGCTCCGCGCCGTCGTGCGTGAAGACGGGGCAGGCGTGAAGCGCTTCGACCTGTGGGTGAACGCTCTCGGTGAACTCGCCGAGGTCGACGGAACGACGCTCTGCTGGGACCCGACGGCCCCCGTGCCCACCCTGCTGTCGATCGGTGAGGTTCCGATCGTCTCCGTACCGGGGATGCTCGGTGTCGACGGGATCTGGTCGACTTCAGGCTGGCGCCAGGCGCGCTCTGCGCAGATGCACGACCCGTGGTCCTCGGCCGACGTCGCGACGTCACCGAGCCTCCCCGACGGCATCGAGGTCAGCCAGACCGGCACCGTCATGGTCGCTGGGCTCGAACTGAGCGGAGCGCGAGCGTACGACCCGTCGGCACGGTCGTTCCTGTCCCCAGATCCCCTGCCCCCGGTGGCAGGTGCGGCCTGGGCCGACAACCCGTACGCCTTCGCTGGTAACGATCCGGTCAACCAGACCGACCCGACCGGACTCCGACCGATCACGGACGCTGAACTCGCGGCGTACGCAGCTGGCCGGCAGGGCTTGCTCGGGATCTCGTACCACTTGTCGAACAACGGTGCCTTCTCCATGGACGGGGACCTGCACGCCTCACACGCATTGTCATGGCTGCTCGGCATGTCACTCCTCGACCCACGCAGGCCAGGTCCCGGCGTCGTCCTCGGCGCGCTCAGTCCGCTCCCGATGGTCGGCATCCCCGTCGGCATGGCGGCGGACTTCTACGCCGGGACCGTCCTGACGAGTGGGCAGGGCGAGATGCTGTTCGGGTGGGCGACTGGCACGTCACCCCGGACATTGCTCTACGGATCGGACAGCAAGATGACGCAGGTCGTGAAGAACGAGCTGCCGGGTGACCAGCGCAGGGACATCCTCGACGACTTGAAGGAGACAGGCGTCGCGACCGGGTACGGCTACCAGGCGGGACCCGCGTCGTTGACGAACCAGAACCTCCTACGAGACATCCGCACAGTCGTCACCTGGCCGGTGGCGTCCGAACGGGACCGGACTCTCCTTGCCCTCGGGACGTACGACGTGGATGCGAGGGTCGTGTCGAAGGGCGACGACGGGACCGCCGTGGTCGAGTACACGGCAACGAACGAGACCACGCTCGGCTCGGCCCTGCGGATCCCCGGGCTCGACTACGACGCGTTGAACCGAGCCGCTGGAGACCACGGGCCGTTCTCACGGGTGACGGAGCGGTTCACGTGGAAGGAGAAGGTGAAGTGGTGACGAGACACTCGGCGGGCATCGCGACGTCGATCGCGGTGCTGACGCTGTTGTTGACCGGTTGCACCGTCATGGCACAGCCCGAGCCGGAGGACTACACCGGCACCTGGGTGCTCGAGGGTGCAGACGGCGACGGAGCGACGGAGTTCACCGTGTCGGCGGACCGGACGTACACAGCACGCAACATCCCGACCGACCTCGCGTGCCGAACCGGCAACGCTGCGACGAGCCCTCCGGGTTGTGCGAACGGCGAGGACTCGGCGAGCTTCTCCGGACGATGGACGGTGGCCGACGGTGACTCGCCCGGCATCCGGTTCTACTTCGATGACCACTTCGTGCGCCAGGGCTACCCGACCAACGGAGCACTCGGTTTCTACAGCGGATCACTCGATGTGCCACGTCCCGACTACCTCTTCGTCCGTTCATCGTCGGACTGACCGGAAGCCTCCTCCGCAGCCCGTCCGGTGACTGTCCTGACGGGGACCGCGACGACGATCGGGGAGTCGTGGCGGCGCGGATCTGCGGGACGCCCTACCGGTGGGGGCCCGTGGCTCGTGTCGGCTCCTACCCGTACTGCACGAGGCGCACAGCCGGTCCGTCCGCGGCCGATCCACCACCGGGCGCGGTTCGGCTCAGGCGACGTGGGTCCGATCGTCGCTCCGCTTCGCGCTCACCCACATCGGGAGGTCCTCCTGCAAGGCGGCGACGCGCGGGTCGGAGGTGATGCGACCGCCACTCCTGGGGAGGTCGAGGTAGCTGCGTCGGACCACGTGCGAGAAGGGTTCGCCGCAACTGTCGTCGCTGTGATGGCGAAGCTGCCACCGCTGAGGATGCCGTCGCAACGACGCTGCGTCGGCACGGGTCACAGCGGTGGAGAGGAGCACTGACCACAGTTCGTCGTCGGTCATGCTGGCCAACTCGGTCGGTTCGAGGGCTCCCGTGTCGAAGAGGCGGCTCACCAGGCCCCGCATGACGGCGACGGGCACGAGGTTCGCCGCGCTCCTCTGGGCGAGTGCTTCGCTGATCGCGAGGTCCGCCAGTTCGACCGCATCGACCGGATCGGCATCGACGGCACCGTCGCGCAGATGTAGCCGTCGCAGGAGTTCGTGCGGTGCTGATCGTGTGCGCCCGTGGGCCTGTCCGCTGCGGAGGAACGAGTCGAGGTGGTCCAGCTTCAGGCCGCCGTGCGACGCCGTGAGCGGCGAGGGGATGCTGCCGTCGTCGAGTGCGATGATCGTCCCGGCATCGCCGCCGAGTGCTGCATCGGTGGCGAACAACGCGGTGATCCGCTGTCGGGTGAGGTCGTGGTGGTCGAGACCTGCGAGGCCCTCGAGCGTGTGGCTGAACGGGAGGTGGCCGACGTCGTGCAGCAACGCAGCGGTGCGTGCGGGCTGGTGCTCGGGCGCGAAGTGGGCCACGAGTGCGAGTACGCCGAGCGAGTGCTCGAGGCGGGAGTACGTCTGTACCGTCGTGATCGACGCGGCTCCTGCGTGGGCGATGAAGGCGAGACGCCGCACCGGCCAGGTGTGGAGGAGACGCTGTTCGGTCGTCGTGAGGCGCACCTCGATCCGCCACAGTGGGTCGAAGTACACCCCGTCGTTCCCCAACGTGTCGACCGCTTCTCGGTGCACTCTGGCCTCCCCGCCGTCCGCACCGACAGTAGCGGAGCGGACGGCCGCTCCAGGAGGTTCGTCCCGTGCCGCGTGAGCGACGACCGCAGGGATCAGGACGGGTCGGCGATCTCCTGGAGCGCTGCGAGGTGCGTACGCCACGCCGTCCGGCCCTCGCGTGTGACGGTGAGCGACGTCCGGGGGGTCTTCCCCGTGAAGGCCTTCCCGACGGCGACGTACCCCGCCGTCTCGAGGAGCGCGACCTGCTTGCTCAGCGCCGAGTCGGTGACCTCGACGGCGTCGCGGACCTCGCGGAACCCCAGCGTGGTGGCACGGTCGAGTGCGGCCATGATCGAGAAGCGGACCGGGTTCAGCAAGTGCCCGTCGAGCCGGTGACGGGGATGGACCGGTGCCTGGTTCGTCGTCGTCATCGTCGTGCCTCGTACGACGCGCAGGCCATCGTGACCGCCAGGATCGCTCCGGACGTGATCCCGGACCACAGGACGGATCCGTGCGCCCAGGCGACGACGGCGATCGCAGCCCCGTAGGTGACGAACCAGCTCGCGATGTAGATCGTCCATCGACGGCTCCGCGCGAAGGCCGCTCGCCCGCGGATGGACACCGCGAAGAACACGATCAACGCGAAGAAGGCGGCGAGTGTGCCGACGTAGGTGAGGCCGAAGGCCGAGCCGGTCGTCAGGCCCATCCCGAGGGTCCCGAACGAGGTCACCAAGCCGAGCGCGAGGATGAACGTCACGTACGGCCACCGGGTGGACTCGTGCGCTCGTCGACTGAGGCGATCGGCGGTGTCGAGGAGCGTCCGCGCCTCTGCCGGGCTGATGCTGTGCTGGTTGTCCATGGTGTTCCCCTCTCGGTTCCAACCTGGCACACGCTTGCCACTTTGGCAAGCACTTGCTGATCGGACAGGACCCTCCCGAGCCACGGGCGCCGGACGGTTCCATGTCCTCATGGTCGCGGCAGTCCGAGGGTGAGCGGGAAGAGTGCTGTCCCGATCGAGCTCGCGGTCAGGAACACCCCGATCGCTCTGCCGTGTCGGTCAGCTCAGTGCTGCGTTGCCATGACTCCGGGAAGGACGGGCCGCGGTCCGACGAGCTCGGGGGCGGCTTTCGTGGGGAACAGTCCACGAGGGGCACTGAGCGGCATCGTCGCCACCTTCCCCGTCGTCGGACCAGACCGACGAACGCCAGCAGCGTCCACGTCGACCGAGCAACGGTTGGTGCAGCACACCGTTCGGGTCAGCGGCGCTCGCGCGCCTCCGGTCCGGGCCGGGAGGCGCGGGTCCTGCGGGTGCAGCGGCGCCCGCCCGTCACTTCGTTGCCTGGTGGACCGTTGCGACGACCGACCCGTACAGCGCGAAGGCGGCGATGCCGCCGGGGAACATCGCGAGGACGGCCGCGGGTACCGCCCACACCTGGTGCACCCAGGGGTGACCTGCTGGCTCCGTGGTGGTCATCGCGGCGAACGAGCACGCGGAGACGAGCACCGCCCACGCCGCCGTCATGCAGATGATCGGCAGGAAGTGCCACCCGAGGCCGAGCAGCGGGTAGACGAGCGGGAGGAGGAACATCGCCGGCGCGATGATGAAGCCGGCCCTGGCCGTGGTGCGGAAGGCCTTCCGGCTGCTGTTGACCTGGGCGATGGTGCGCTGGTCGTCGACCTCCGACTCCGGCCATGAGTCGTACGGGAGGCCTGAGCGCGTGTCCTTGTGGTCCATCTACGGCAGCCCCGGCCAGGACACCGCGGGCCACTCGAGCTGCCCGGCCGTCGCTCGTTCCCGATGATCTGTGGTCACGGTTCCCCCCTCGCGTTCCCCTGACGGCAGCGTACTGCTCTCGACCTGATCTGCCGCCGCCGGACCTGCCCCGTCGGCCTGCTTCAGCGGATGTGCTCCCACGACGACAGCGCCGTCCAGTCCTGCGGGTCGAAGGCGAAGGAGCTGCCCATCGCGGTCTGGTCGAGTGCGCGGCTGATGGGCTCGCGTCGGAGGCTCGCCAGCAGGAGTGCGCCGACCCCGCCGTGAGCGATGAACGCGATGCTCCGCTCGGGTGTCTGTGCCGCGATGCGTCGGACCGCGCGCTCGACGCGGCTCTGGGCGTCGATCGCGCGTTCCCAACCACGGACGGACCGCTGCGGTTCGGCGAAGAACGCGTCGACGGTCGGTTCGAACTCGCTCGGGTCGAGGTAGCCGGTCGCGCTGCGGTCCATCTCGCCGAGGTCCTCGTCGATCTCGAACTCCGAGTCCGACTGTCCGGCGATGATCTCCGCGGTGTCCAGGGCCTTCCGCTCGCTGCTGCTGACGATGCGGAGGGGCTGGGGGAACAGCGTCGCGATGCGTGCGGCGCGGGCGCGTCCGACCTGCGACAGGCCCCAGTCCTGGATCCGGACGGTTGCGTCGACGGTCACCTCGGGATGGGACACCCACGTGCACAGCATCGTTCGACCGTACCCAGCCGGGGTGAGCGGGTGTCAGAGCGCTGCAGCGTCGGCCGCACCGGTGGCACCGCTGACCTGGACCTGGGGTGCGTCGTCGGTGTTCCAGCGGAACAACACGAGGTGCCAGAGACCCGGGCGCTTCCGCGACGGATCGATGAGGCCGTCAGCGCCGAGCGCCACGATGCGGTCTCGGACGCTCCACGAGGCCGGGACGCCTCCGTCGGCCACGACCTGCTGCCACGGCGCGGTCGCGTCCTCGAGGTCGACCCCGGCCGCAGCACGAGCGGTCGCGTCGCGAAGGTCGACGATCCGGGGCGCCACCACGTCCACCTCGACGATCACCGGCTCCGTGGCGCGCGTGTCCGGATGCGCCACGAGCGCTGCCTCCACGCCCGCGACGGACGAGCTGAGGTACAGCGTGGGCTCGTCAGGTCGTGAGTACCGACCTGCGGACCGTGACCCTGCGATGACGGATGCGCGGAAGCGTGGATCCACCGCGCGGAAGAAGGTGCCACGCACCTTCGATGCGAAGGCGTCGCGGTCGTCGCTCGTCCTGGTGCGGCTCATGCCGGCGGCGTCGCTCCCGCGCCCTCGGTGTCGTCAGCGCCCGCCGGACCGGTACCGGCCTGGTCGAGGTTCTCGTGCGGGTCGCCCATGTCGCCGGTCGCCTTGCCCGCCGGGGACAGCCCGAAGTGCTTGCGGACGGCATTCGCCTGGGTGTCGGTCACGCTGTTCCCTGCTCCCGGGGAGGGGGCATCCTTGATCGCGCTCTTCGAGTAGCCGACGTGCAGGTCGGTGCCGTCGAACGTGGCGTCCTCGACCGGGACGAGCACGGTGTGACCCCCGAGGAGTCCGGTCGCGACGCTGACGAACGCGGCGCTGCCGTCCTCGGCGGAGGGGAACACCTGCGCGACCTTGCCGACGGATGCGCCGTCGCGGTCCTTGACGGGCGCGTTCTCGACCTCGTGGATCGTGCTCTTGGTGATCATGGGCGTAGTCAACGCTCCCAGCCTGACCTGCTTGTGTCAGTGGTCGCGCGGCGGGCCCGAGCGCTGCGGGAAGAGCCCTGAGCAGGCGAAGCAGTCGATCGTCACGTTCGTCGAGGGACCGAGCCGTGCCTCCAGACCGGTCTGGAGCCGCGCCGCTACCGCACTGCCGGCACCGCGACGCTCGCGAGCTCGGCTCGCACGATGTCCGCGCCGGCCGAGAGCGCACCGAGCTTCTGCAGGGCCGCTCCGCGCGCCAGCGGCGCCATGCCACAGTTCGTGCTCGGGATGAGCTTGTCGGCGTCGACGTGGTCAAGGGCGCGGCGGAGGACTGCGGCGACCTCTTCCGGCGTCTCGACCTGCTCGGTGGCGACGTCGATCGCGCCGAGCATGACCTTCTTGCCGCGGATGAGTTCGACGAGTTCGAGCGGGACGTGGGAGTGGATGCACTCGAGGGAGACGATGTCGATCGAGGACTGCTGCAGGAGCGGGAAGGACCGCTCGTACTGCCGCCACTCGGCGCCGAGGGTCTCCTTCCACCGGTTGTTCGCCTCGATGCCGTAGCCGTAGCAGATGTGCACGGCGGTCTCGGCGCTGAGGCCCTCAGCGGCGCGTTCGAGTGCGGCGACGCCCCAGTCCTGCACCTCGTCGTGGAACACGGTGAACGCGGGCTCGTCGAACTGGATGACGTCGACGCCGGCCTCCTGGAGCTCGAGTGCCTCTTGGTTGAGGATCGTCGCGAACTCCCACGCCAACTTCTCGCGGCTCTTGTAGTGCTGGTCGGAGAGGGTGTCGATCATGGTCATCGGGCCGGGGAGCGCCCACTTGATCGGGCGGTCGGTCTGCGCGCGGAGGAACTTCGCGTCCTCGACGAACACCGGCTCCGGGCGGCTCACCGCGCCGACGACCGTGGGCACGGCGGCGTCGTAGCGGTCGCGGATGCGCACGGTCTCCTTGCGCTCCTGGTCGATGCCGTCGAGGTGCTCGATGAAGGTGGTGACGAAGTGCTGCCGGGTCTGCTCGCCGTCGCTGACGATGTCGATGCCGTTGCGCTCCTGCTCGTGGACAGCGGAGCGGAGCGCGTCCTGCTTGCCCTCGACGAGGGCGTCACCCTCGAGCAGCCAGGGGGACCAGAGTCGCTCGGGCTCGGCGAGCCAGGAGGGCTTCGGCAGGCTGCCGACGATCGAGGTGGGGAGGAGCGTGCTCATGCGCGTGGGGGTCCAGTCGGTCAGTGGGCGAGGGCGGCGGGTGCGGTCCCGCCGGTGAGGGTGGTCTGCTCGGCGAGCCATCGATCGAGGAAGTCGCGGTGCGGTGTGACGAGGTGCTCCTCGCTCCACCGGCCCTGCGTGACACCGAGGCGGCTGCGTTCCTCGCGGTCGTAGGCGATGCCGGTCGACGTCCAGTCGTGGTGCTCGAGTGTCGGGCGGAACGTGCTCGGCGCGACCTCGTTCGCGTTGTAGATCTCCGGCCGGTAGATCTTCTGGAACGTCTCCATGGTGGCGATCGTGCCGATGAGCTGCAGGTCCGAGTAGTCGGTGAGGACGTCGCCGCGCGAGTAGAAGGCGAGCGGTGCCGTGGACCCCGGCGGCATGCAGTACCGGACCTGCATGCCCATGCGGCCGAAGTAGTCGTCGGTGAGCGACGAGTGCTCGTGCTCGTACTCCGCGCCGAGGACCGGGTGGACGAACCCGGTCTGCCGGTAGGTCTGGCTCGTCGAGACGCTGATGCAGACGACGGGCTCCGCGTCGAACTCCGACCGGAACGCGTCCGACCGCAGGAAGTGCTGGAAGAGCTGCCCGTGCAGCTGGCCGAAGTCGGCGGGGAGCGAGGGCGCCGACGGCAGGCGGACGGCGAAGTCGTGGTCCCGCAGGTACGATGAGAGGTTGTTGCCGACGATGCCCTGGTGGCGCTCGCCGGAGTGCTGGTCGACGATCGTGACATCGAGCACCTCGATCAGCGGGAAGTGCTCGACCTGTCCGCGGTCCTCGAACTGCATCGTGACCGACACGATGTCGAGCTCGACCCGGTAGCGGTCGCCGTCCGCGTCGCCGGCGAGGTCGTTGCAGCGCCCGTCGATGAGCGCGAGCGCGTTGCGGAGGTTCTGCTGCCGGTGCGCACCGCGAGCCAGGTTCGCGAAGTTCGTCGTCAGACGCGAGCTCTCGGCGGGGGAGTAGTCCTCGTCGAAGCGTGTCCTGCTGATGCTGAAGGTGATGTCGTTCGCCATGGTCCGCAGTCCGGTCGTCGAGCGCCCGCGGGCACTGTGGGAAGGGTCCTCCGATCATGACGGGAGGCGCGGGTCATCAGGTAATACCGAGACGCTATGCGGTCGCATAGTCTGTTCCTATGGCTCGCGTTGCGAACGACATCACCCTGCAGCAGCTGCGGTACTTCATCGAGGTCGCCTCCGAAGGATCGATCAGCGCGGCCGCAGACCTGCTCTACGTCTCGCAGCCGACCATGTCGGCTGCGATGAAGGACCTGGAGGCGCGCATCGGCCGGCCGCTCTTCACTCGGTCCGCCCGTGGGGTCGTGCTCACCGTCGACGGCGTCGAGTTCCTCGGGTACGCCCGCCAGGTCGTCGAGCAGGTGTCGTTGCTCGAGCAGCGGTACGTCGGGCGCCAGGCGTCGCGCCGGCTGCTCGGGGTGTCGGCCCAGCACTACTCGTTCGCGGTCGAGGCCTTCGTGCGGATGGTCGAGGGCGCCGACGCCGACCAGTACGAGTTCTCGCTGCGCGAGACCCGCACGTGGGACATCATCGAGGACGTCCGGACGCTGCGGAGCGAGCTCGGCATCCTCTACCGCAACGACTTCAACCGGCAGGTCCTCGGCAAGCTCATGCGGGACGCCGGGGTCGTGTTCACGCCGCTCTTCGTCGCGCAGCCGCACGTCTTCGTCGCCCGACGGAACCCGCTGGCGTCGCAGGAGCGGGCGACGCTCGACGACCTGGCCGAACTGCCGCGGTTGACGTTCGACCAGGGTGCGAACAACTCCTTCTACCTGGCCGAGGAGATCCTGTCGACGATGTCGAGCAAGCGGGAGATCCGGGTGTCGGACCGGGCGACGATCTTCAACCTCATGATCGGTCTCGGCGGGTACACGATCTCGACCGGGCTCATCAGCGACGACCTCGACCCGGAGATCGTCGCCATCCCGCTCGACGTCGACGAGCGCATCGAGATCGGGTGGATCGCGCACTCCTCGGTGCCCCTGACGGAACAGGCGCAGACGTACCTGGAGGAGTTGCGGGCGGTCGTCGTCAGCTACGGGGTCGAGCTGCTCGGGCCGCACTGATCCGTCGAGGATCTCCGCCGCTCGTCACTCCCCGTTGCCCTGCATCTCGACGGCGTCCCCGTGGTGTGAGCGACGACACGGCGCCATCCTGCGCCTCGTCGCACCGAGCGAGCCGGGAGCCGAGTACGGGGCGGCCACGTTCCGTCGGCCGCGTGACGATCCCGGTGCACGGATGCCGCGGTTCGTTCACCGCGATCGTCACCGACGTGCCCCGAACACGGTCCCGGGCACGGAGCGGCTGACGGCCGCGGACCGCGGCGCCGCTGGACGGGAGGCGCGGGGCGCGCGCACCACGCGCCTCCGGACCGGCGCTGGGCGCGACCGCTCGTCCGCCCGCAGCCCGTCACAGGACGCTGCGGTCGCGCCGTCAGCGGATGCCGCTCCCGCGCAGCGGAGCGGGGTCCGGCGCCTGGTCCGCCTGGACCGCGAACTGGGTCCGGTGCAGTTCCTCGTACCGCCCGCCGGCAGCGAGGAGTTCCTCGTGCGTGCCGCGCTCGACGACGGAGCCGTCCTCGATGACCAGGATGAGGTCCGCGCTCCGGATGGTCGACAGCCGGTGCGCGATGACCATCGCCGTGCGACCGTCGAGTGCCTCGCTCAGGGCGGCCTGCACGGCGGCCTCGGACGTGGAGTCGAGCGCGGCGGTCGCCTCGTCGAGGATCACGACGCGGGGCTGCGCGAGCAGGAGCCGGGCGATCGTCATGCGCTGGCGCTCGCCGCCGGACAGTCGGTAGCCCCGCTCGCCGACCATGGTGTCGAGCTGGTCGGGCAGCGACCGGATGAGCGGTTCGAGGCGCGCACGTCGGACGGCGTCCCACACCTCGTCGTCGGTGGCCTCGGGCCGGGCCAAGCGCAGGTTGGCGCCGATCGTCTCGTGGAACAGGTGCCCGTCCTGCGTGACCATGCCCATCGTGTGCCGCAGTGACGCGAAGGTGACGTCGCGCACGTCCGTACCGGCGAGTCGGACGGCACCGCTGTCGACGTCGTACAGGCGGGAGAGCAGCTGCGCGATCGTGGACTTGCCCGCGCCGGAGGACCCGACCAGGGCGACGGTCTGCCCGGGCTCGATCCGGAACGAGACACCGTGCAGGACCTCGTCACCGCCGCGGGTGTCGAGCGTGGAGACCTCCTCCAGCGAGGCGAGGGAGACCTTGTCGGCGGACGGGTAGGCGAAGCGGACGTCGTCGAACTCGACCGCGACGGGACCGTCGGGCAGGGTGACGGCGTCGGGCTTCTCCTGGATGAGCGGCCGGAGGTCGAGCACCTCGAAGACGCGCTCGAAGCTCACGACGGCGCTCATGATCTCGACGCGCGCGTTCGCCAGGCTGGTGAGCGGTGCGTAGAGGCGGGTGAGCAGGAGTGCGAGGGTGACGACGTCGCCGGTGTTCAGCTGGCCACCGAGGGCGAGCGTGCCGCCGAGCCCGTACACGAGTGCGAGCGCGAGCGCCGAGACGAGCATGAGCGCGGTGACGAAGACGAACTGCAGCATCGCGGTGCGGACGCCGATGTCCCGCACGCGGGCGGCGCGGACGCGGAACTCCTCGGCCTCTTCGTCGGGGCGCCCGAACAGCTTGACGAGCGTCGCGCCGGGTGCGGAGAACCGCTCGGTCATCTGCGTGCTCATCGCGGAGTTGTGGTCGGCGGCCTCGCGGCGGAGTGCGGCGAGGCGGCTGCCCATCCGGCGTGCGGGGACGAGGAACACCGGGAGCATGACGACGGCGATGACCGTCACCAGCCACGAGGTGCTGAGCATGACGACGAGGGTCAGCACGAGTGCCACGGAGTTCGTGACGACGCCGGAGAGCGTCCCGCTGAAGGCCTGCTGCGCGCCGATGACGTCGTTGTTGAGCCGGCTGACCAGGGCGCCGGTGCGGGTGCGGGTGAAGAACGCGATCGGCATCTTCTGCACGTGGTTGAACACCGCGGTGCGGAGGTCGAGGATGACGCCCTCGCCGATCCGCGCCGAGTACCAGCGGGTCAGCAGCGACGACGCGGCGTCGGCGACGGCCACGAGCGCGATGACCAGGGCCAGCCAGACGATGGTCGACACGGCGCCGCGGGCCGCGATGACGTCGACGACCTGGCCGGCGAGCACCGGCGTCGCGACCGCGAGGAACGCCCCCACGACGGACAGTGCGATGAACACCACGAGCTGCACCTTGTAGGGCACGGCGAACGTCATGATCCGCCGGAGCGACTCGCGGGAGAAGCCCCGCCCGGCGTCCTTCGCGGACGAGATCTTGTACAGCGAGCTCCAGGCAGCGCCTTCCATGCTCATGCAGCCAGGATACGTCGGGACCACCGACGCCCCGCGCCCCGGTCTGCGACGATCGGAGCATGCCCTCCGACGACCGGCCCCTCGAGCGCCTCGGCTTCCTGACCATCGGCTCGTTCGACCCCGTGCGCCCGGCCGACGGCCACGAGGAGACGCTCCGCGTGATCGAGCGAGCCGAGGCCCTCGGCTTCGACAGTGCCTGGCTCCGGCACCGCCACCTGCAGCACGGCATCTCGTCACCCGTGGCGATCACGGCCGCCGCCTCGCAGCGCACCTCGCGGATCGCCCTCGGCACCGCGGTCACCCCGATCGGCGCCGAGAACCCGTTCCGCCTCGCCGAGGACCTCGGCACCGTGGACGTGCTGCTCGGCGGTCGGCTGCAGCCCGGCTTCTCCGTGGGGACGCCCATGCACTACGACCTCTACCGTGACGCGATCCACCCGGACACCGCCGAGCACGAGGACCTCGGCAACGACCGACTCCTGCGATTCCGGGACCTCGTGCGCGGCGACCCCGTCACGGCGATCGTGGAGCGCCGGGGGATCGAGGAGTTCGCCACGACCGTCCAACCGCAGAGCCCGGGGCTCGCCGACCGGATCTGGTACGGCACCGGCAGCACGCGGTCCGCGGTGTGGGCGGCCGAGCACGGCTTCCACCTGCTCACCTCGAGCGTGACCCGGAGCGAGGTCGGCACCGACTTCGCCGCGAACCAGCGCGCGCAGGTCGACGCCTACCTCGACGCGCACCCGGATCCTGCTGCGGCACGGGTCTCGCAGGGCCTCGTGGTCATCCCGACCGACTCGGCGACGCCGGAGCAGGTCGAGCGGTACCGGGCCTACGCCGCGGCGCGAGCCGGTCGGGTCGGGGTCCCGCAGGGGCCGGGGAAGCTGCTGTTCGCCGCCGACCTCGTCGGGAGCTCGGCCGAGATCGCCGATCGACTCCGCGCCGACGCCGGGTACCAGGTGGCGACGGAGGTGGCCTTCGCGCTGCCGTTCTCGTTCGCACCCGACGACTACGCGCAGATCACCGAGGACATGGCCGATCGGCTCGGCCCCGAGCTCGGCTGGACCCCGGCCACGAGCGCCAGGTGACCGCCAGTCCCGAGTGGCAGGTTGGACGGGTGCACACCACCATCGACTCCGCGACCGAGGTCGTCTCCGGCATCCGCTTCCCCGAGGGCAACCGCTGGCACGACGGCCGGCTCTGGTACTCCGACATGCACACGGGCGAGGTCTTCTCGGTCGACCCCGGTGCGGCGGACGCGCGACCACGCCTCGAGACGACCATCGACGGCCAGTCGTCCGGCCTCGGGTGGCTCGCCGACGGCCGGCTGATCGTCAGTGCCATGAACGCCCGGACGATCCAGGTCGTGCGTCCAGACGGCTCGAACGAGCCGTTCGCCGACCTGTCGTCGACCGAACCGTCGCTCCTCAACGACCTGGTCGTCGACGAGGCGACCGGCCGGACGTACGTCGGCGCGTTCGGCTACGACCTGTACGGCGGTGAGGAACTCCGCCCGGGACCGCTCTACGTCGTCGACCAGGACGGCTCCGCCCGGCTCGCCGCCGACGGCCTGGTGTTCCCGAACAGCGCGAACGTGCTCCCCGGCACGCGGACCCTGGTGGTCAGCGAGACCTGGGGCGGTCGCCTGACCGCGTTCGACATCGAGCCGGACGGGGCGCTCACCGGCCGACGCGAGTGGGCGGCACTGCCCGAGGGCGTCACCCCGGACGGCAGCACGGTCGATGCCGAGGGCGCGATCTGGGTCTGCTCGGTGGACACCGGGGAGTTCCTCCGCGTCGTCGAGGGCGGCGAGGTCACCGACCGCATCGACGCCCCCGGCCTGTGCGCCATCGACTGCGCGCTCGGCGGCGAGGACGGTCGCACCCTCTACCTCGCCACCGCCGACAGCTACGACCCGGACACCACGGCGCGCACGCGCGCCGGGCGGATCAGCGCCGTCCGCGTCACCGTCCCCGGACCGTGACCGCACGACCGACCTGAGCAGTCGACGGCGGGGCGCAGCTGACGGACGGGAGGCGCGGTGCGGGCCGGCACCGTGCCTCCCGTCCGACGGCTCCCGTGTGGTCAGGGCGTGGTGAGTCGGGCGCGCAACCGTGCACGCAGGTCGTCGTCGGCACCGACGGCGGCGAACGCCGCGTCGACGTCGGCGGCGACGTCCTCGACGATCGGTGTGACGGCGGCGAGCCACTCGGTCACCTGATCGGCATCCCAGGTCGCCTGGCGGTCACCCGGAGCGTGGGTCCCGGTGCCGGCCATCGCGCGGACGGAGGCTGCGTGGTCCTCGGCGACGACCGTCGGCGGGACACCGGCGTTCGCGAGCAGCAGCGTGCTGATCATGCCCGTCCGGTCGCGCCCCGCACTGCAGTGCACGAGCACCCCGGACGGCGCGTCCGCGATCGCCCGCAGCGCACCGAGCACCAGGTCGGGCAGGATCCGCCAGTTGTGCCGCCAGTACTCGGGGGAGTCGAGGATCGGGAAGCACACCTCGCGGAACTCCGGGTCGTCCTGGTCCTCGGTCGGGGCCGCGACGACGGTGATGTCGGTGAGGGCGTCCGGAGCGACGAGGGGATCGCCGTCGCGACGGCCCACCTCGTCGGCGCACCGCAGGTCGACCACCGACCGGAGCCCCCACACGCGTGCGTCCTGCCAGCCCCGGTCCGTGAGCAGTTCGCGGCGCGGACCGCGTGCGATCCGGCCGAGCTGCGTCGCACCGGTCGGGGACAGCGGGGTGGGGAGCCCGCCGAGGTCCCGCACGTTCCGGTGGCCGTCCCAGTCGAGTCCCCGCACCCTCCCACCGTGCGACGGGTCCTGTCCGTTCGGCGCGTGCCCCCGGACGGGGGGAAACCGAGAGCAGGCTGCATGTCTACCGTGAAAGGCAACCGAGCGTGACACGCGTCACGTCCCCGACCGGAACCACGACCCGGTCCTCGCACACAAGGAGAGACCACATGTCCAGCGCAGCAACCCCCCGTACCGGTTCGACCCTCGTCCAGAAGGGCGCACTGCTCTTCGGGATCGTCTTCCTCATCGTCGGCATCGCCGGCTTCATCCCCGGACTCACGATGGACATGGGCACGCTGTCCTTCGCGGGCAACAGCTCGATGGCCATGCTCCTCGGCCTGTTCCAGGTGTCGGTGCTCCACAACATCGTGCACCTGCTGTTCGGCATCGTCGGCCTGCTCGCCGCCCGTTCGGCCGCGGGCTCGCGCTCGTACCTGCTCATCGGCGGCATCGTCTACGCCGTGCTGTTCGTCTTCGGCCTCTTCGTCGCCGGCATGGCCGGGGCTGCGAACTTCGTCCCGCTGAACAGCGCCGACAACGTCCTGCACGCCTTCCTCGCCGTCGCGATGATCGTCCTCGGCGTGCTCCTGCCCCGCGCCGGACGCACCACCCGCTGACACCCAGCCCAGCGCAGACAGGAGCGCGTCGGTCCTCGGACCGGCGCGCTCCTGTCGTCCGTGGGCCACGGGCGTGCGCCGGGACGGACGGGAGGCTCGTGGTCGACCCGCACCGTGCCTCCCGTCCGCCGGGTGGCGCGGTCCGCACCGGCGGTGCCAGGATGCCGTCAGCACCGGTCGCGGACCGGGCGGATCCGTGAGGGAGACGGGCATGGCCGAGGTGTTCAGCGACGCGGAGCGAGCCGCGATGCAGCAGGCAGCAGCGGAACGGAAGGCGACGCGCGGGCTGAAGGGCGCCGCGAAGCGCGAGGCCGAGCGCGAGGCGTGCACGGCCGCGATCGAGGCACTCGAGGGCTTCGACCAGGTCCTGGCCGCGCGCTACCACGTGCTCGTGACCGAGGTCGCTCCGGAGCTCGATCCGAAGACCTGGTACGGGTTCCCGTCGTACGCGCGGGACGGCAAGGTCGTCACCTTCGTGCAGCCGGCCTCGAAGTTCGGTGCGCGCTACGCGACCGTCGGGTTCCAGGAGGACGCCACGCTCGACGACGGCGCGATGTGGGCGACCTCGTTCGCCGTCGTCGAGTGGACCGACGAGGTTGAGCAGCGGCTCCGGGAGCTCGTGCGCCGGGCGGCCGTCTGATCCCGCGACCCCCCCCCCCGGCCCCGTCGGGCGCTACTCGTACCGGAGCGCGGTCACCGGGGCCGCCCGCACGGCTCGTGCCGCCGGGCCGAGCGCAGCGGCGAGCCCGGTGCCCGCAGCGCCGACCGCCACGACGACCACGAGCCAGAGCGGCACGACGGGCGCGATGAGTTCCGCACCCTTCGTCGCGCCGAGCAGGGTGTACGCCCCGGCCCAGCCGTACGCGGTGCCGAGCAGCCCGCCGAGCACGACCGCGACCGCGACCGTGATCGCCGTCTCCGCGAGGACGAGCGCGCGGACCTGCTGCCGCGTCGCGCCCACCACCCGGAGCAGTCCGAGCTCACGTCCCCGCTGCGCGGTCGTCAGGGCCGTGACGGCGACGACCCCGGCGGCGGCGATGACCCCGGCGGCGCCGACGAGGCCGGTGAACATGACCGCGAGCTGGTCGAACTGCTCCTGGATCCCGCGGTAGTACTCGGGGTCGTCCGCGGCCTGGCCCTGGAGCATGCTGGCGTAGGTCGAGAACCCGACGGCGAACGTGGCCATGAGCGTCACCGCGATGAGCAGCCCCACCGTCGCGCGGGCGGTGCGCTTCGGCGCCCGGAGCGAGTTCCGTGCGGCCATCGCCGGCACGACCGACCGGGCGGACGCGGCGGCCGCGATCCGCAGGACGGCGGGGAGCAGCACCGGGGCGGCGACCACGACGCCCGTGAACGACAGGGCACCGCAGGCCACCGCGAGCAGCAGGGAGTCGACGCTCGTCGCGCCGAGCACCACGGCGACGCCGAGCCCCGCCGTGCCGAGCAGGGAGAGCGTGCTCGCGGTCACCGTGCGGCCGACGGAACGGGTCGTGCCGGGAGCGGCCTCGACGCCGGCCTCGAGCGCGCGGAGCGGGGAGATGGTGAGGACGGCGCGGGAGCCGATGCGGAACGCGACCGTCGTGATCACCGCGACCAGGAGCCCGATCGGGACCAGGGACGGCGGGGCGACGACGCCGAGCGGCGGGAGCACGTCCGCGGCCGCGGCGACGGCGAGCGCGGCGTCCGCGACGACCGCGCCGAGGACGGTGCCGACGGCGGCGCCGACGATCCCGCAGGTCGCCCCGGTCCGGGTGACCTGCCAGCGGAGCTGCTGACCGGTGGCACCGAGGACACGTTGCAGTCCGAGCGAGCGGGTGCGGCCGGCGATGACGGTCGCGCAGGTGTTGGACGCGACCACGGCGCTGACGTACAGGGCGATCCCGATGAAGACCCACGCCACGACGGGCAGGATCGCGGCCACCGTGGCGCTCGACCCGGTGCGTTCGCCGAGCTCGACGATCCGGTGCGCGGCCTCGGCGCCGGTGACGACGAGGGCGCCGAGGCCGGCGGAGAGGGCCGCGACGGCGACCGTGGCGCGGTGCTCGCCGAACGGACGGGCGCGCCGCGTCCTCGTACGTCGGTGGCGGCCGCGGCGACGGGGCACGTCAGGACCCGCCGTCGCCCGGGTTCGGCGTCCAGGCGACCCAGCGGTCACCCGTCGACGTCATCGACCACGGGCCGCACCGCAGTACCGAGGTGGCCTCGTACACGTCCGGCGCACTGTCGACGTCCATCGTCGGCGCGGACTGCCGGGGCGTCGTGCGGCAGGCGTCGTCGGTGACACCGTCGGTGCTCGTGAAGACCAGCGTGGTCGGGGTCGCGTCGGAGCCCTTCCCGCCGGTGCCTGCGACCGAGGTGATGTCGCTGGCGTCCGAGGGCAGCCAGTCGGGTGCGGAGTCGAGGTCGGCGCGGGTCGAGGCCTCGGAGGTCACCCGGTCGTGGGCGAGGTCGCCGAGGGCCGAGCAGCCGGTGAGCGTCAGGGCGCCGAGGGCGAGCACGCCGACGGCGAGGGGAGCGGTGATCGTGGAGCGGGGCATGTCGAGCCTTTCGTGTCTGGGACGATCACAGCGCACCGCGGCCCACGGCGGGATCGGCACAGCGGAGGACCGACGTGCTCCTCCGGGATGACATCCGGTGCCGCGCCTACTCGAACATCGCCCGCAGGTCGGCGTACGCATCGCCGTCGTGCACGTGCGCCGACGGCGGCTCCGGCCAGTGCGTCGTGCCGTCGTCCGGCCAGCAGGGCACCACGTGGAAGTGCAGGTGGGGCACGCTCTGCCCGGCGTCGGTGCCGGAGGCCTGCAGGAGGACGGTCCCGGTCGCGCCGAGGGCACCCCGCAGGGCGAGGCCGACCCGTCGCGCCAGCGCCGTGCAGGCTGCGAGCGAGGTGGGGTCGGCGCTGAGCAGGTCCGCGGCGTGGGCGACCGGGACGACCAGCGTGTGCCCGGGCGCCAGCGCCGACGCCGGGAGCGGGGCGAAGGCGACGGCGTGCTCCTCGCGTTCGACCCAGGTGACCGGTTCCCCGCCGGCGATGATGCTGCAGAACGTGCACGACTCCATCGCTCCAGTCTGGTCGACGCCGACCGGGGTGGGGCGAGGTCGTCCTCGCGGGGGACGCGACCGACACGGGGCGCGTCCTAGCGTGGGACCTCCGACGACGAAGGAGGACGACGTGTTCGAGAACCTCGCTGGTGCCCACGTGCTGGTGCTCGTGCTGCTGCTGACCCTGGACGTGCTGGCGCTGGTGCAGGTCTGGCGCGACCGACGCCGGAGCGACGCGGTGAAGATCGTCTGGACGCTCGTCATCGTCCTGGTGCCGGTCGTCGGCGTGCTCGGCTGGGCGGTCAACTGGCTCCTGGGGAGGGCGGCGGACGGCCTGCAGCGCACGGGGCGCTGACCCTCCGGCCCCTCCGGCCCGTCCGGCCCGTCCGGGGCGTCCGGGGCGTCCGCTGTGTCCGAGGTGTCCTCGGCGGCCGCGGGTCGGATCGGGGGACAAGAACCGCACAGCCTGCGGATCGCCCCGAGGGCCCGGCCTAGCGTGGCATCGTCATGGCAGCCGAACACCGCAGACCCGTCGAGCCCGATGCGGCTCCCACCGTCGCGCACCACACCGCGCACCACGCCGCGAGCGCCGAGCAGCCCTCGGGGCCGCAGGCCGAGCAACACCCCGAGCAGCACCCCGACCAGCAGCAGCCGACCGGCGGACGACCGGCGCAGCAGCAGGACGACGCCCCGGACCCGAACCGGTGGAAGGCACTCGTCATCTGCCTGCTCGGCGGCGGCATCGTCCTGCTCGACGTGTCGATCGTCAACGTCGCACTCCAGTCCATCTCGAGCGGCCTGAGCGGCGCGACCCCCGAGGCCGTCCAGTGGATCCTGTCCGGGTACGCCCTGGCGTTCGGACTGCTGCTCGTGCCCGGTGGCCGGCTCGGTGACGCCGTCGGCCGTCGCCGCATGTTCGTCGTCGGTGTCGCACTCTTCACGGTGGCGAGCGCGCTCTGCGGCTTCGCCCCGAACGGGTTCGTGCTCGTCGTCGCCCGCCTGGTGCAGGGCCTGGCCGGCGGTCTGCTCACCCCGCAGGTCACCGCGCTCATCCAGCAGCTGTTCCGCGGCAAGGAGCGCGGCACCGCCTTCGGCCTGTTCGGCGCGACCGTCGGCATCGCCACCGCGATCGGTCCGCTGGTGGGCGGCCTGCTCATCACGGCGTTCGGCACCGAGAACGGGTGGCGCTTCGTCTTCTTCGTGAACCTGCCCGTCGGGCTCGTCACGATCCTGCTCGCCTTCCGCTACCTGCCCACCACGCCGAAGGCGGAGCGCGGCCAGAAGCACGACTTCGACCCGGTCGGGATCGTCCTGCTCGGCGCCGCGGTCGTCGCGCTGCTGCTGCCCTTCGTGCAGTCGGAGCAGTGGAAGAGCAACGCCAAGTGGTGGCTCGTCGTCGCCGCGGTGGTGTTCGCGGTGCTGTTCGTGCTCTGGGAGCGCCGCTACGGCCGGGACCACGAGCCCGTGGTCGACCTGCGGCTGTTCCGCCGTCGGTCGTTCTCGCTCGGGGTCGGTCTCGCCACCGTCTACTTCGCCGGGTTCACCCCGCTGTTCTTCGTCCTGACCCTGGCGCTGCAGTCGGGCCTGCAGTACTCCGCGCTGCTCGCGGGTGTCGCCTCGGTGCCGTTCGCCATCGGCTCGGGCATCGCGTCGACCGTCGGCGGCCGGATCGTGCACCGCTTCGGTCGGCAGCTCATCGTGGTCGGCACCGTGCTGGTGCTCATCGGCCTCGGCGCGGTCATCTGGGTCGTCGCGGACCACTACGGGCCGGACCTCGGCTGGTGGCTCGTGCTGCCGCTGCTCGTCGCCGGCATCGGGTCGGGCCTGACCATCTCGCCGAACCAGACGCTCACGCTCTCCGAGGTACCGGTCCAGCAGGGCGGGTCCGCCGGTGGCCTGATCCAGGTCGGAGCCCGCGTCGGCTCGGCGATCGGCATCGCCGCGGTCGGCAGCGTGTTCTACTCGTCGCTCGCGAGCACGAAGGGCGACTACTCGCAGGGCCTGCCGCTCGGCCTCGGGGTCTCCCTGGTCTTCGTCGCGGCGGCGCTCGTCGCTGGGATCGTCGACGTCGTGGTGGGGAAGGTGCGCGGGACGGAGGCATCCGTCTGAACGGACGCGACCGCCACGTGGTGCCTGACCGACGGACGGGAGGCGCGGTGCCAGCGAGCACCGCGCCTCCCGTCCGTCATCCCGTGCGGCCCCGCCGACGGTGGCCGGACGACGACCGCGCGTCATCCCGCAGGATGATCCGCCCGGACGCCCCGCGGCCCTAGGTTTCGAGCAGCGGGGCGCTCCCCGCAGCCGAACCTGGGGGAATCCGTGACCCGACACCCGAAGCGACCGTCCGCGGTCCGCGCCGCCGCCGTGCTGGCGATCGCCACCGTCCTGGGCGGCGCGTTCGTGACGCCCGCGCACGCCGACCCCGCTGGCCCCGCAGCTGCCGCCCCCGTCGCGCAGGGCGAGGACTGGGCGGTCACGCCCGCTGCCGGCGGGTACGACGTCACGCTCGACCTCGACGCACCCCTGCCGGTCCGGGCAGCGGCACCGGTCCTGGTGGTCGACGGTCAGGAGATCGGCGTCGCCCGCACGAGCCTCGACCAGCGGCAGGTCTCCGTCACGACGACCGATCCGGCGGTCGCGCGGGCGTCGGACGTCGCACTCGCCTGGACGAGCGACGTCGACGCCTCCGCCCCCGCCGCGACCGAGCAGGCCGTCGCGCCGCAGGCCGCCCCGACCGATGCACCGGCACCGATCGACGCCGATCCCGCCGCGGCCGGACCGTACGCCGTCGCCCGGGCGGACTACGACCTCGGCGACCAGGCGGTCCGGCTGCGCGGACTCGGCGGACGCAAGGGCGAGATGCGTGCCGCGGTGTACGTGCCGGAGGGCGCCACGGGGAAGCGACCGGTCGTGGTCTTCCTGCACGGACGCCACGAGGCATGCGTGGGCGGAACCCCGACCGACGCCGGCTGGCCGTGCGGCCGCGGGCAGACCGACATCCCCAGCCACCTCGGGTACGACGCGGCCGGCAACGCGTTGGCGAGCAACGGGTACGTCGTCGTGTCGATCTCGGCGAACGCGGTCAACGCACTCGACGGCACGTACGCCGACGACGGCGGTGCACTGGCCCGGGGGCAGCTCGTGCTCGACCACCTGGACCTGCTCCGACGGGCGGACGCCGGGCAGGAGCCCCGACTGTCGCCGCTGCTCGTGGGTCGGCTCGACCTGGACGACGTCGGGCTGATGGGGCACTCCCGCGGCGGGGACGGCGTCGTGCGGGCCGCCCTGCTGAACCAGCAGCGTCCGGCGCCGTTCGGCATCAGGGCCGTCATGCCCCTCGCGCCCACCGACTTCGGACGCATGACGCTGCCGGACACCGACACCGCCGTCGTGCTGCCGTACTGTGACGGCGACGTCTCCGACCTGCAGGGCCAGCACTTCTTCGACGATTCCCGCACGGCCTACGGCGACGACGTCCTGCGCGCATCGATCCTCGTCATGGGCGCGAACCACAACTTCTTCAACACCACGTGGACGCCCGGCAAGTACCCGCTCGCGTCGTCCGACGACTGGTGGGACGACGCCGACGCGGTGTGCGGGCCGGAGGCGGAGCACACGACGCGGTTGTCGGCCGACGCCCAGTCCGCCGTGGGCGCGAGCCTGGTGAGCGGGTTCTTCCGCCTCACGCTGGGTGACGAGCAGCAGTTCCTGCCGTACTTCGACGGCAGTGGACGGAAGCCCGCCGCGCTGGGGACGGCGGACATCCGCGTGTCGGCGTCGCTGCCCGGCGCCGGACGCCGTGACCTCGCGCTGTTCGAGTCCGCCGCGGCGGGCGTCACGACGACCGGGCAGGTCACCGCCGTCACGTGCGCGAGCGTCACCGACGTCGAGTCCCGGCCGGCGCTGCCCGCGTGCGTCTCCTCGTCGTCGAACGCCCCCGACTTCACGCCCGCGTGGCTCGCTCCGGCGGTCCCCGCGACACCGTCGCTGCACGTGGCCCCGACGCGGACGCCCACCGGCGGTCAGGTGCACGTCGCCGTGCCGGCATCACGGGGCGACCTCAGCGGCCTCTCGGCCCTGTCGGTGCGGATCGCGCCCGACGACACCTCGCGGACGAACGCGGACGTGTCGCTCAGCGTCCGTGACGCTGCCGGGCACGTCGCGACGCAGCGGCTCGCGGACGTCAGCCGCGCCGGGCAGCGCCTGCCGGGGACGCGGAACGCACCGCGCAAGACCCTGCTCCAGCAGGCGCAGGTGCCGCTCGCGGCCTTCGCCGGCGTCGACCTGACCGCCGTCCGCGAGGTCACCGTCGACGTGCCGTCCGGCAACGGCGGTGTGCTCCTCAGCGACCTGTCCGCACTGCCCGCCTCCTCGCTCGGCGCCCCGCGGGTCGTCGACCGCCCGACGGTCCGGATCGCCGACCGCGTCGTCGACGAGGGGTCCCGACGCGGTACCGTCCGCGCGGCCGTCGTGCTGTCCCGCCCGGCCGAGCGGTCGACGACGGCGTACTTCGACCTCGCCGAGGCGTACGACGACCACGTCGTCCCGACGATGCGGCGCGTGACGTTCCGCCCCGGGGAGCAGTGCCGGACCGTCGCGGTGCCGGTCCTCGGCGACCGGCGCGCGTCCAGCGACCGCACGACCGACTACCCGATGACCGTCAGCAACACCCGGGGCGGAGCGGTGCTCGGCGACGTGACCGGCACGCTCACCGTGCGCGAGGACGACGGTGTGGTGGACGAGCGTGGTCGTGTCCTCGCGTCGGCACCTGCTGTCGGCAAGGCCGGTGACGCGTGCGCCGAGGCGCTCGCCGCCCCGACCACCGTCCGGGCGACCAGCGCGACCGTGCAGCGGGGGAAGCGCGTCACCCTCGTGTCGAGCGGGTTCCGCGTCGGCGAGTCCGTGTCCTTCCGCGTGGACGGTCGTCAGGTCGGCCGCGCGACGGCGGACGGGCAGGGACGCGCCGCGTTCGCCTGGTCGGTGTCCCGGTCGTCGACGACCGGTCCGCGCGCGGTGACCGTCTCGGGGGCTGGCTCGCTCCGGACCGGGTCCGGTACCGTCACGGTGCGGAAGTGACGAGCACGGACGCGACCGGAGGGGGACCCGAGATGACGGAGCAACGAGTGCAGGGTGCTGGACGACCGGGGCGCCGACCGACGGTGGTCACCGCGGCCGTGGCGATCTGGGCGGTCGTGCTCGTCGTGCGGATCGTCACCGTCGCGATCGGTGCGGTGCGTCTGGCGCAGGACGAACCCGGTGCGCTGCCCGCGGCACTCGTCGGCGGGGTGCTCGGCATCGGCATCTGCGCGCTGCTCGCCTGGGCGGCCCTGCTCACGTGGCGCGGTTCCGGCACCGCACGGGTGTGGCTCGGGGTGCTGGGTGCCTTCGCCCTGGTGGACGTCGTGATCGCCGTGGCCGTCGGGAGCGCGGACTGGCCCACGCTCGAGCCGGTCGCCGTCGTCGCCGCTGCCGTGCTGCTGTCCCTGCCGTCGGCACGCCCGTGGTTCCCTCGCTGGGAGCGACGCCCGCGTGCGCAGGAACCGAGGACCATCGGCTGGGACCCGCAGACCGGGGAGCGGATCACGGAGCCGCGCGAGGCCGCCGACCAGCGCTGAACACGCCGCGCCCGCGCGCGACACGCCGAGTCGGGAACCGATCGCGCCGGTGCGGACACCACCTGACATGAACCAGATCACGGGGGACCGGGCCGACTGGGCCCTGAGCCTCGCGGGGGACGGGCAGGCCTTCGGCAGGGTCTTCGACCGGCACGCCGCGAGGCTCCGGCGACATGCCGTCGGCCTCGTCCCGGCAGCAGCACCGGCCGACGCGGACGACGTCGTCGCGATGACCTTCCTCGAGGCCTGGCGGCGCCGCGACCACGTCCGCTTCGTCGACGACTCGCTCCTGCCGTGGCTCCTCGTCACGGCGACGAACACCGCGCACAACGTCACCCGGTCGGCGCACCGGCACCGGGCGTTCCTCGGCCGGTTCCCGGCGCCCGAGCCGGCGCCCGACCCCGCGGAGCAGTTCGGCGACGGCGGTGCGGTCGCGGCCATGGGGCGGCTGTCGCTCGACGACCAGCGCGTCCTGACCCTCTGCGTGCTCGAGGGACTCAGCGAGCGCGAGGCGTCGGCGGTGCTCGGCGTCGCCCCCGGGACCGTCAAGTCCCGACTCCACCGGGCGAAGGCCCGGCTCCACAAGCGGTACACAGCCACAGCGGAACCCCTCGGAGGCGCACTGTGAACGACGACTTCTCCCCCCGCCTGACCGCCATCCGCGACGCGCTCGTCGCGGAGGTCGACCGCACCGGTGCTCCGCGGACGGCCGCGGCCCGTCACCGACGCCCGACGCGTGCCACCGTGCTCGCCGTCCTCGCCGCGTTCGTGGTCGGCGGCGGGCTGACCGGCGGCCTCACCGCAGCGGCGCTGCCGGGCGCGGACCCCGACGCCGCGGTCGAGACCGGGCTGGCGATCTCCGCCCGGTACCAGGTCGAGGAGGGCGACCACGCGCGCGTGCTCGGGGACCCGGTCTTCCTCGTGGCGCACGGGGACCGGACGACGACGGTCGTCGATCCGCCCCGCGGTGCGGACGCACTCACCGTCGCGTGGACCTGCCTCGATGCCGGGAGCTTCCGCGTCGAGGTCGACGGCACCCCGGTCGGCGGCGAGTCCTGCACCCCCGCGCGCGACGGCCGCGATCCGGTCACGGTGGGCCTCCTGCCGGTCGACGACGGGGCGGTGCGGGTGACGGTCGCGGCCTCGGGATCGGCACGGTGGGCGCTGTGGACGTCGTGGACGGAGCGGGCGACGATCGCGGGACCGTCGCCGCAGCAGGACGCCGAGACCGACGACGGGGTCGTCACGTTGCAGGAGTACACGACGGCGTTCAACCGGCTGCAGGCGTGCATGGCGCAGGCCGGCCACCCGATGGCCGTCGTCCCGCTCACGTACGCCGCGGACGGCCTGTCGCGCTCGACACCGGGCGGCGACGGGCCCTGGTACCGGTACGGCATCGCGTCGGAGAGCATCGAGGTCTACGACACCCAGTGCTACCCGCGCGAGTTCGAGGCCGTCGACACGATCTGGCAGGGCGAGCACCCGGAGCCCTGACCCGGCACCGCGGCGGACGGGAGGCACGGCGCCGGCTGGCACCGTGCCTCCCGTCCGTCAGCGGTGCGCGTTCCGCGACGTCGCGGCTGTCGAACGACAGCGGTCTCGTCGCAGGACGCGTGTCACGAGCCGCCGTCCGCGTGCCTCACACGCCCGCGGGCACCGCCACCCGCGTCAGCCGCACCGGCACGGCCTTGGACACCGGGGTGTTGCTGCCCTTCGCCGCGCTGTCGAGCGGCACGAGCACGTTCGCCTCGGGGAAGTACGCCGCCGCACACCCGCGAGCACTCGGGTACGCGACGACCCGGTAGTCGCGCAGCACGCGCTCGACGTCGTCGTCCCACACCGTCGCGACGTCCACCCGGTCGCCGTCCTGCAGCCGGAGCTCGACCAGGTCGTCCGGGTTCACGAAGACGACGTGGCGGCCCTTCTTGATGCCGCGGTACCGGTCGTTCAGGCTGTAGATCGTCGTGTTGTACTGGTCGTGCGACCGCAGCGTCTGCAGCAGCAGGGTGCCCTCGGGGCGCTCCACGTGCTCGAGCTCGTTCACGGTGATCATCGCCTTGCCGGTCTTCGTGGCGAAGGTCCGGGAGTCGCGGGGACCGTTCGGCAGGACGAAGCCCTCCTTGCTCGCGGCGCGGCGGGAGTAGTCGTCGAAGCCGGGGACGACGTGGCTGATGTGGTCGCGGATCACGTCGTAGTCGTCCCGCATGCCCTGCCAGTCGACGGCGACGCGGTCGCCGAGCGTGGCCTTCGCCAGCTCGCAGACGATCGCGACCTCGGACAGCAGCCCGGGGGCGACCGGCGGGACCTGCCCGTGGCTGCCGTGCACGGAGCACACGGTGTCCTCGACCGAGACGAACTGCGGACCCGCAGCCTGCACGTCGATCTCGGTGCGGCCCATCGTCGGCAGGATCAGGGCTTCCTCGCCCACGACGGCGTGCGACCGGTTCAGCTTCGTCGACACCTGCACCGTCATCTCGGTGCCGCGGAACGCCGCCTCGGCGAGCTGGCTGTCGGAGATCGCGGCGACGAGGTTGCCGCCCATCCCCATCCAGAACTTGATCTCGCCGCGCTGCATGGCCGTGATGCCCTTCAGCGCGTCGACCCCGTGCTCGCGGGGCGGCTCGAAGTGGAACTCCTCCGCCAGGGCGTCGAGGAACGAGTCCGGCATCTGCTCCCAGATGCCCATCGTCCGGTCGCCCTGCACGTTGCTGTGCCCGCGGATCGGCGAGGCACCGGCGCCGGGTCGACCGATGTTCCCGCGGAGGAGCAGGAGGTTGATGATCTCCTTGATCGTGTCGACGGCCTTGGTGTGCTGCGTGATGCCCATCGCCCACGTGATGATCGTCCGCTCGGAGCGCATGTAGCGCTCGGCGAGCTCGTCGATCTCCTCGGTGGTCAGGCCGGTGGCGCGGAGGACCTCGTCGTCGTCGACCCGCAGGACGTGCTCGACGAACGCCTCGTACCCGCTGGTGTGCTCGGCGATGAAGGCGTGGTCGACGACCGTGCCGGGGGCAGCGAGCTCGGCCTGCACGACGCGCTTCGCGAGCGCCTGCAGCAGGGCCATGTCACCGCCGAGCCGGATCTGCACGAACTGGTCGGCGATCTCGGTCCCGCGGCCGACGATGCCCCGGACCTTCTGCGGGTTCTTGTAGCGCTTCAGGCTCGACTCGGGGAGCGGGTTGACGGCGACGATCTCGGCGCCGTTCTCCTTGGCGTCCTCGAGCGCGGTGAGCATCCGGGGGTGGTTCGTGCCGGGGTTCTGGCCCATCACGATGATGAGCTCGGTCTCCTCGAAGTCGTCGTAGGCGATGGTCGACTTGCCGATACCGACGACCTCCGCCATCGCGAGGCTCGTCGACTCGTGGCACATGTTCGAGCAGTCGGGCAGGTTGTTCGTGCCGAAGGCGCGCACGAAGAGCTGGTAGACGAAGGCCGCCTCATTCGAGGTGCGCCCGGAGGTGTAGAACGACGCCTGGTCGGGGGAGTCGAGCCCGTTCAGCTTGTCCGCGATGATCCCGAACGCCCGCTCCCAGCTGACCGGCTCGTAGTGGTCCTTCCCCGCGGGCTTCCACACGGGTTCGGTGATGCGGCCCTGCTGTCCGAGCCAGTACTCGGTCTTGTCGGCGAGGTCGTGGACCGAGTGCTCGGACCAGAACGTGCGCGGCACGAGCAGCGGGGTGGCCTCCCACACGACCGCCTTGGCGCCGTTCTCGCAGAACTCGGCGGTCTTGCGCTTGTCCGGGTCCGGCCAGGCGCAGCTCATGCAGTCGAACCCGCCCTTCTGGTTCAGGTTCAGCATGAGCTTGGCGGTGCGGGCCACGCCCAGCTGCTCGATCGCCGGGGCCATCGAGTGCAGGACGCCGGGGACGCCTGCGGCCCACTCCTTCGGTTCGCCGACCGTCATCTCGGCGTCGGTCACGTCGTCCTTCGGGGGCTGTTCGGTCACGGTGCGCTCACGGTCTCTCGAGGGGCTGGTGCTGGTTCGGTGATGCGTTCGGGGCGGCTGTAGACGACCATGCTCTGGCCGCGCAGGAAGCCGACGATCGTGATGCCGACCTCCTTCGCCAGGTCGACCGCGAGCGACGACGGCGCGGACACGGCGGCGAGCACCGGGATCCCGGCCATCGAGGCCTTCTGCGTCAGCTCGAAGCTCGCCCGGCCGGAGACCATGAGGACCGTGCCCCGCAGGGGCAGCCGTCCTTCCTTCACGGCCCACCCGACGACCTTGTCGACGGCGTTGTGCCGACCGACGTCCTCGCGGAGCACGAGCATCCGCCCGCTGGCGCCGTCGAACAGCGCTGCGGCGTGCAGGCCGCCGGTCTTCTCGAACACGTCCTGGGCCTCGCGCAGCCGGTCGGGGAACGTCGCGAGGAGCGCCGGGTCGAGCACGAGGTCGTCGTGCAGGACGCTGTGCTGCGAGGTCGTCCGCACGGCGTCGATGCTGGCCTTGCCGCACAGGCCGCACGAGCTCGTCGTGTAGAACGCGCGCTCCAGGCTCGGGTCCGGCGCGGGGACGCCGAGTGCGAGCGTCACGTCGAGCACGTTGTAGGTGTTGAGCCCCTCGTCCGTCGCGCCGGCGCAGTACCGGGCGGCGGCGAAGTCGTCACCCCGGGCGATCACGCCCTCGGACACCAGGAACCCCGCGGCGAGGTCGACGTCGTTGCCGGGCGTCCGCATGGTGATCGCGAGCGAGTTCCCGCCGACGCGGATCTCGAGCGGCTCCTCGACGGCCAGCAGGTCGTCGCGCACCGACCGGGACGTCGCGACGGTGATGCGGGTGACGCGCTTCCGCGCCGTGATCCGGCTCATGCTCCGGGTCTACCACCCGTGCCCGGCACCCGCCAGGGCGGTGCGGTTCCCGCACGCCGTCCTGTGGCGGTCCTCAGGCCTGCCGTCGGACCGTCCGGTGCGCCCGTCAGCACCACGGCAGCCGGACGGGAGGCACGTCCTCGCCCGCCACGCCGCCCCCGGCCGGGACGACCAGCAGTCCGTCCGCGTCGGCCAGGCCCCGCAGCATCGCCGAGGTCTGGTGCGACGCCGGGACGGCGCCCTCGGGCGTCGCGCGGTACGCGAGCACCAGCGCGCCCGGCCGGTCGTTGGGCACGTCGACCGCGAGCCGCACCCGTCCCACCGGCTCGAGCGGCCGTCCGAGCAGTCCGGCGACGAGCGGTCCACCGAGCAGCACGAGGCCGACCATCGCGGCCATCGGGTTGCCTGGCAGGCACAGGAACACCGTCGGGCCCCGGCGGGCGAGGAGCATCGGTCGTCCCGGACGCACGTCGACCCGGTCGACGAGCAGCTCGGCCCCGATCCGGGCGAGCGCACCGCGGACGTGGTCGGTCGACGAACCGGCCGTGCCGCCCGTGCTCACGACGAGGCGCTCGCGAGCGGCGTCGAGCACGCGGGCGGTGGTGTCGGGGTCGTCCGGCACGCGGTCCGAAGAGACGGGGTCGGCACCGAAGGTCCCGAGCACCGCGGGCAGGGTGTGCGAGAAGACGTCGCGGACCTGTCCGGGTCGTGGGACCCCGGCACCGACGACCTCGTCGCCGAGCACCGCGACCCGGGCGGTCGGGACCGGCGCGACGCGCACGTCGTCGACCCCCGAGGCGGCTGCCAGCGCTGCACGCGGCGGCGTGAGCACCGTGCCGCCGGCGAACAGCACCTGGTCACGGGTGACCTCCTCGCCCGCCGGTCGGACGTGTCGGCGGGTGGACGGCGTGTGGCGGACCAACCGGCCGTCGCCGACCGCGGCGTCCTCGGACCGCACCACGGCCTCCGTGCCGGGCGGGACGGGTGCCCCGGTCGTGATCGGTCGGGCGTGCCCGGTCGGCAGCGGCACGTCGGAGGGGACCGCTCCGGCGACGATCGGCGCGCCGAGCACCCACGGCCCCGGTCCCGCGACGGCCCACCCGTCCATGGCTGCGCCGTCGTGCCCGGGGACGTCGCCGCGGGCGGCGAGGTCGCCGGCGAGCGTCCGGCCGAGCGCCGACGCCAGGTCGAGCCGGACGGGTCCGGCTCCCGGGTCGGTGGCGGTGTCGGCGGCGAGGCGGACGCCCTGCCGGTGTGCCTCGTGCCGGGCGTCGGACCAGGACGGCAGGACCAGCGTCACCGGGCGTCGGACCCGGTGGTGCCGTCGATCCGGCCCGTGTGCTCGGGTCCGTCCGGTCCGTCGGTCGTGTCCGGGGTGTCCCTGTGCGCGAGCGCGAGCCGCGTCGCGGTCGCCGCGGCATCGGCCAGGTCCGCCTCCGACCCGCCGCGGAGCCCCGCGGCGTACCCGACCAGGAAGGTGGTCAGCGGAGCAGCCGGACGGGCCACGCCGTGCGCGGCGTCACGGGCGAGGTCGAGCACGACGTCGCGGTCGAGCGCAGCGCCCTCGGGGAGGCCGAGCGCCTCGGCGAGCTCGGCGGTCCAGGCGGCGAGGACGTCGTCAGTGGTCATGCGGTCAGTCAAGCAGCCGAGTGTCCGCCGTGGCCCGCACGGCGTCCTCCGGTTCGTCCACGTCCGCACAGAGTGCGGCGGGCAGCGGGACCTCGACGAGCCGGAGGCCGCCGGTCAGCCGTCGCACCGCCGCGCCGGTCGGGTCGCCGAGCGCCCGGACCGCAGCGCGCAGCGCGTCCGAACGGTACAGCGCGAGCAGGTGCTGCCGACGCCCGTCCTCGTCGACCGCCACCAGCCCGTCGGCGCCCCCGGCGCCCGTGATCGCCCGCACGAGCCGATCGACGGCGGCCTCGGGCCGGACCAGGTCGCACGCGAGCACGAGCGTCCACGGAGCGGGGTCGGCCACGGCAGCGAGTCCGGCGGCGATCGCGGCGACCGGGCCGCCGAAGGGCGGGTCCTCACGGACCTGCACGACGCCGGCCGGCGCGGTGCGGCCGGCGCGGAGTCCGACGAGCACCACCGTCCGGGCACCGGCAGCAGCGGCGATCGCGTGGCCCGAGAGCGTCTGCCCGCCGGAGACGAGCGCGGTCTTGTCGACCCCGCCCATCCGCGACGCCCGGCCCCCGGCCAGCAGGACGGCGTCGTGCGGAGCGACCTCGGCATCCCTCATCCCTGCACCGTAGCCGGACGGAGCGGGGTCGTCAGGAGCAACGCTCCAGCGCGTACGACTGCAGGGCTCCCCAGGGCGTCGTCCGGACGCCGACCGCGGCGCCCCAGCGGTGCAGCACCCGGCAGCCGAGTGCGTCCGTCGCCCGGCGGACCGGGTCGGAGGCCCGGGCGTCTGCCGACACGACGAACAGGCGCTCGCGGCCGGAGTGCACCGCTGACTCGATCTGCGCCGTGGTGAAGACGGGCACCTGGCCGGAGAAGCCGCCGTCGGTCAGGACCTCGTCGCCGGTCGCCCCGATGACATCGGAGGCGACCTGCCACGAGTCGGTCAGGAACAGGGGTGCGCCGTCACGACCGCCACCGGCCTGCCGGGCGTCCGTGACCAGTGCCCGCTCCGCAGGGGGCAGGTCGGTGTCGCCGCCCCACGGGTCGGGCGGCGAGACGGTGAAGGCGTCGTCCGCTGCCGGAGTGAGACGGTCGTCGGTGCCGATCCTGCCGGTACCACCGCGCCCGAGGGCGACCGCTCGGAGCGGCCGCTGCCCGTTCCGGCCGTCGATGCCCTGCCCGAGCCCGACCGAGGCGTCCGCACGGCTCCCGTCACGAGCGGCGTCGAGCGCCTGCAGGGAGAAGCACGCGGGCCCGAGCACGACCGCGGCGACGAGCAGGCCCGCCGCGGTCCGTCGCCCCGCCCCGCCCGGCGCTCGTCCGGTCGCCGCCGGCCCGGACCGACGGCTCCGGACGCCGAGCACGACGAGGGCGGCGGCGGTCGTGCCGACGGCGACGGTCGCGAGCAGCGCCGGCTCTGCCGAGGTGCGTGCGAGCCAGGTCCACCAGGCGCCCTGCAGGACGAGCAGCCCAGCGGGGACGAGCCGCAGTCGGCGGTCCGGAGCGTCCGCGAGCCGGGCGGCTCCCCACCAGCCGAGGGCGGCGAGGGCGGCGAGCTGCACGCCGATGCCCGCGACGTAGGCGGTGTGCGGCAGGTGCATGACGGACAGGACCACCACCGCGGTCGCCAGCCAGACGACCAGCGTGCACAGCGTGGCGGAGGGGACCCGGGCCTCCCGGACGGTGCGTCGCGGCCACCAGCGGAACGCGCCGAGCACGATCCCGGCGAGCGCAGCGGGCCACGACCACCCGACCTGCGAGGCGTAGCGGGGCGAGAACAACTGCAGGAGCGGGTGTCCGGCCGCGTGGCCGACCGCGAGCGACCACCGGTCCGCGGCCGCGTCACCCGCGGTCCGCAGCGCACTGACGGCGCCCGGCCAGGCTCCCGGCAGGAACCGGTCGACCCCGTTGTAGCCGAAGACCATCGCGAAGACGCTGTCGTCGGTGGAGCCGTCGACGAACGGGTGGTCGGCCGTCGGGAGCAGGGCGACGACGACCGACCACCCGAGGCTCGCGACCAGCGTCGCCGACACCAGGGCGGCGAGGTGACCGGCGGCCCGACGCCAGCGCGGACCCGGACCGGCGGTCGCGACGAGGGTGCCGACCACCAGCGCCGGGAGGACCAGCCACGCCTGCAGCATCTTGGCCTGGAACCCGATGCCGACGAACAGCCCCGCGAGCAGCAGCGGCCACCAGGTGCGGGTCAGGGCGGCGCGTTGCCACCACACGAGGGCGACGGCGAGCGCAGCGGTGAGCAGGCCGTCCTCCATCGGGTGGCCGAACATCGACACGAAGATCGGGGTCGCGGCGGTCAGCGCGGCCGCGACCAGACCGGCGCGGGCCCCGAGCCAGCGGAGCACGACCACCGACACCGCCATCGTGGTGACGGCGCCCTCGACGACCTGCGGTAGGCCCATCGCGGCCGCGGACATGCCGAAGAGGTGCACGCTGATCGCCTGGGGGACCGCGAAGCCGGCGAGCTTGTCGAGGGTGACGGTCGCATCCGGGTCGAAGGAGCCCGAGAGGAAGGCCGGCAGGGACTCGGACATGGACCGGACGGCGCTCGCGTAGAAGGACAGGTCGCCGCCGCGGCCGAGGTTCCAGCTCGTGAGCACCGCGCCGAGCACCACCACCAGGGTGAGGGTGGCCTGCTCCCACCGGCCCTGGTGCCACCACCGGGCCGGGCGTTCCGCGGCCGCGTCGATCGTCGTCGTCATGCGGTGACTGTCCCGCGGCAGTCGATGGAGCAGCCGTGCGGAGCCGCCCGGGGGCAACGGATCCGTTCAGCCAGGCCCCCAGGGAACCGCGGTCTCCGGACGACGGTGGGGTCGGGGCTGTCGCGTCCGCCGAGCACCAGCTATGTTCGGCAGCACAACAAAACCGGACGACGGTGGCGACGCGGCCGCCGGAGGAGCAGCCCATGGTCGAGCACGGAGTCCAGCACGAGTCGGTCGCGCACCGCACCGGCGAGACCGTCCTGACGGTCGTCGACCACCACGGCGCACCGCTGCCGGACGTCGAGGTCGCCGTCGAGCAGACCCGGCATGCCTTCGGGTTCGGCAACATCGGGTTCGACTTCGTGGAGCTGGCGAACGACGAGGTCGACGGTGCCGGACGGGAGCGCCTCGAACGCCTCGCCGACCTGTACGCTGACGTCTTCACGACTGCGACGCTGCCGTTCTACTGGGGGCGCTTCGAGCCGGAGCGCGGGCGCCCGGACACCGCTCGGCTCCGGCGCACCGCGGAGTGGTTCCGCGACCGGGGGATCGCGCTCAAGGGGCACCCGCTCGTCTGGCACACCGTGCAGCCGGACTGGCTCCTCGGGCTGCCCCTCGACGAGGTCGAGCAGCTGCAGCGGGAGCGCATCCGCCGCGAGGTCGGCGACCTCGCCGGGCTGGTCGACACCTGGGACGCGATCAACGAGGTCGTCATCATGCCCGTGTTCGACAACGGCGACAACGCCATCACCCCGCTCGCCCGGGCGAAGGGCCGCATCTCGACGATCCGGATGGCGTTCGAGGAGGCCCGCGCCGCGAACCCGCGCGCGACCCTGCTGCTCAACGACTTCGACCTGTCGAGCGCGTACGAGTGCCTGATCGAGGGCGTGCTCGAGGCCGGCGTGCAGATCGACGCCATCGGGCTGCAGACCCACATGCACCAGGGGTACTGGGGTGAGGAGACGATGCTCGCGATGGTCGACCGCTTCGCCCGGTACGGCCTGCCGCTGCACCTGACCGAGACCTCGCTCGTGTCGGGTGACCTCATGCCCGCGCGCGTCGTGGACCTGAACGACCACGTGGTGGACTCGTGGCCCTCGACGCCCGAGGGCGAGGCCCGACAGGCGGACGAGGTCGAGCGGCACTACCGGAGCCTGGTCGGGCACCCCGCGGTCGAGGCGGTCACCCTCTGGGGCATCACCGACACGGGCGCCTGGCTCGGCGCGCCGATCGGGCTGGTCCGCGAGGACGGGACGCCGAAGCCGTCGTACGAGGCACTGCGTCGACTCGTCAAGGAGGAGTGGTGGACGGGGCCGACCGTGCTCCGCACCGACGAGCGCGGGCAGGTGCGGGTGCGCGGGTTCCGTGGGGAGTACCGGGCCGAGGTGCGGGGCACGTCGGCAGCGGTCACCGTCGGGCGCGAGCCGGCCGAGCAGCGGGTGGTCGCGTCCGCGACGTGACCAGCGGCGGACGGGAGGCGCGGTGCGGGCTCCGTCCCGTGCCTCCCGTCCGCCCCGGCGCGTCGTCAGTGCTGCTTCCGGGCCTGGTGCCGCGCGACCCGGTTGCGGTTGCCACAGCCGGCTGCGGTGCACCAGATGCGGTTGTGCCGCGGTGAGGTGTCCAGGTACACCCAGCCGCAGGCGTCGTCCCCGCACTGGCGCGCGCGGCTGAGGTCCGAGGTGAGCAGGTCCTGCGCTTCCCGGGCGATCAGCGTGCGGGGGCCGGTGAGGCCGGTCGGTACCGACCACGTCCAACTGCTCTGGTCGGGATCCCGCACCAGGGATGAGCGCTGCACGGCGCCGGCGTACTCGGTGGCGACGAGGTCGACGGCCGTGTCCGAGCCCTGGAACACGGCCTCGTAGATCGCTTCGCGCAGCCTGATCACCGCTGCCAGCTCCCGGGCAGCGACGTCCGGCACCTCGACCGCCGCGGCCCGGAGGTCGCCGAGGTCGGCGCAGCCGGCGATCTCCGTGGACCAGCGGAGGAGTTCGTCGAACGTCGGGAGGGTGTCGATCGAGCGCGCGTCGTCGAGGCGCCAGTGGACCGTGTCGACGAGGTCCAGGGCCAGGTGGCCTGCGACCTTCGGGAACGCGGGCTTCGCGGGTGCGTCCATACCCCCAGCCTAATGGGCGTGGAGGCTGTACGCCATTAGCGACGGTCTGGCAGGGTCTAATGCATGGATGACTTGAAAGCCATTAGTCCACCACGCCTCGGCGCCGACTTCTCGCGCCTCTGGACAGCACTCGGTGCGTCCGCTGTCGGCGGGCAGGTCAGTGAACTCGCGGTGCCGCTCCTCGCCGTCGTGGTCCTCCACGCCACCGCCGGCGAGGCGGGGCTGCTCGGTGCCGCCCGGTGGGTGCCCTTCCTGCTGCTCGCCCTCCCGTTCGGCGTGGTGATCGATCGGTGCCGGAGGCGGCCGGTCCTCGTGGCCGCCGACGTGGTGCGGGCGCTGCTGACGGTCGGTGTCGTCGTGCTCGCGGTGACGGGTGCGCTGACGCTCCCACTGCTGGTCGTGGCGGTCGCCGCGCTCGGTGCCTGCACGGTGGCGTTCGAGGTCGGGTACCAGTCCTTCCTCCCCACGGTCGCCGGGCGCGACCAGCTGGAGCGGGCGAACGGGCGGCTCCAGGCCACGTCGTCCGTCGCTGAGGTCGGTGGCCCGGGGATCGCGGGCCTGCTCGTGCAGGTCCTGACCGCACCGTGGGCGCTCCTCGCGCACGCGGCGACGTACGTGGTCTCAGCCGTCGCGCTCGCTCGGATCCGTCGTCCGGAAGCCAGACCGGTACCCAGCGGGCACGGCGTGCTCCGGGATCTCCGCGACGGCTTCGACCACGTGCGGAGGGACCGGTACCTGGTCTCCCTCGTGGGCTTCGCCGCGATCTACAACCTCTTCGCGCAGTGGATCCTCGTCCTCTTCACCGTGCACGCGGTCCGACAGCTGGGCATGACCGCCGGTGAGCTCGGCGCGGTCTTCAGCCTCGGCGCGATCGGTGCCGTCGTCGGGGCGGCTGCCGCTCCGAGGACGGTCCGTCGGTGGGGTGTCGGACCGGTCCTCGTGGCGTGTGCTGCCGTCGAGTGCGTCGCGCTGTTCGCCCTGCCCGCCGTCGGACCGGACTGGCCGCGACCCACGGCGACGGCGGTCCTCGTGCTGGCGTTCGCGTGCAACGGTGCCGGGACAGCGCTCTCGAGCGTCGTCGCGCTCACCCTGCGGCAGCTCCGGACGCCGGACCACCTGCTCGGGCGGGTCAACGCGACCATGCGGTGGATCAGCTACGGGGTCATCGCCGTCGGGGCGGCGCTCGGCGGACTCGTCGGCGATGCCCTCGGAACGAGGGCCGCGATCGCGATCGGGTGTGCGGGCAACCTGCTCACCGTCGTCTGGGTCGTCTGCTCACCCCTCAGGCGCATCCGCGAGCCACGGGGGGTGCGCGTCTCGGATCCGGTCACGGGACGCCCGAGCGACCGGGGTGCAGGCGGGTGAGCGCGGTCCGGCGGCCACGGCCCGGTCAGGGCGCCGGCGCGTCCCCGTCGTTCCTCCGGCGGCGCCGACCGTGACCGGGCTCGCGCTGATCCGTCAGCCGAGGTCGAGCGTCCGGCCGAACGTCCGCGTGACGGGCGGCGCGGCGACGATCGCGGCGAGGGCCCTCGGGGCACCTTCGTCGGTCGCGCGCCAGGCGACGTAGGCGTCGTGGTCGGCGGGCGTGGTCCACCGCTCGAGCACGACGAGGTGCAGCAGGTCGGAGTCGTCGACCAGGACCTCGAGCGACTCGTTGCCCGCGAAGGTCGCCGTCTGGGCGAGGGTCTCGCGGATCGCGGAGTCGATCGTGTCCTGCGCGACGTCGTCTCGCAGCTGGACCTCGAGGAGGACCGTCTGGGTCATGTGCGTGCCTTTCGTCAGGAGCGACCGGCGTTCGGCCGCCCGTGCGTCTCAACCCACGCGGGAGACCCGTTGTTCCGCAGCCCGACCGAGAAGTGCAGAACGCAACGTCGGCGACTGCTCGCAGTGGCAGGGCGTTGCGGGGAACCGCCGGGGTTGCGTGTTGCGGGCTCGACGCCGACACATGTCGAAAAGAAAGCTTCCGGAGGAAGGTTTTCGGTGTTACTGTCCTGATCACCTAGCAGCACTAGGTATTCGAGAGGGCACGCCGCCCCCGATGGCTCGAGGAGGAGTCATGTCGACACCGACGTCGAAGGAAGAACCGCAGTCCGGTCTCGCCGGTACCGCGAACCCGCCGGTCACCGCGGCCGCGGGAGCCACGAGCACCGACCCCGCAGCCGCATCGCGTGCGTTCTCGGTCGAGGGCCTCACGCAGAACGTCAGCACCGTCCGGGTCGGCCCGAAGTACCTCTGGGCACTCAGCCTCGCCCAGTTCGGACTCTTCGCCGCCCTGCTCACCCCGGTGTTCGTGAGCATGTCGATCAAGGCGCAGGAGCTGAACCCGTCCAGCCCCGAGACGATCGTCGGGTCGGTCCTGCCGTTCGGTGCACTCGGTGCCCTGTTCGCGAACCCGCTGTTCGGGGCGATCTCCGACCGGACCCGCACCCGCTGGGGTCGCCGTCGCCCGTGGATGGTCGGCGGTGTCGTCGTCTTCCTCGGCGCCCTCGCCTGGCTCGCGTTCTCGCCGGACGTGGTCCAGCTCACCCTCGCGTGGGTCCTTGCCCAGGTCTCCGCGAACGCCGTCCTCGCCACCCTGACCGCGAGCTTCGCCGACAACGTGCCGGAGTTCCAGCGCGGCAAGGCGTCGAGCGTCATCGCCCTCGCGCAGAACACCGCGATCCTCGCCGGCCTGTACCTCGCCGTGTACCTGGTCGGGAACCTGCCGCTGCTCTTCATCGCCCCGGGCATCCTGGCCGTCGCGGTCATCCTCGTCTACTCGTTCGTCGCCCGTGACGAGCTGCCGACGACCCCGACGAAGCCCTTCAGCTGGACCACCCTGATCGCCTCGTTCTGGACGAACCCGATCAAGCACCCGGACTTCGGGCTCGCCTGGTGGGGCCGCTTCCTCATCACCTTCGGCACGTTCATGTTCACGACCTACCGCCTGCTCTACATGCAGGACCAGATCGGGATCGAGGACCTGGCCGAGGCCACCGCCACCGTCGCGTTCGGTGTGCTCCTGTACACGGTCGCCCTGCTCGTCAGCGCCGCGGTCTCGGGCTGGGTGTCCGACCGCGTCCGTCGCCGCAAGGTCTTCGTCTGGGGCTCCACCGCCCTCACCGCGGTCGGCCTGGTGATCCTCGCCCACGTCGACAGCGTCGGCGGGTTCTACTTCGCGGAGATCGTGCTCGGGTTCGCCTTCGGCATCTACGCAGCGATCGACACCGCGCTCGTCGTCGACGTGCTGCCCGACCCCGAGCGTCCGGGCAAGGACCTCGGTGTCATCAACATCGCCAACGCCCTGCCGCAGTCGCTCGCCCCGGCGGTCGGCCTGTTCCTGCTCGGCATCGGCGGCGGTCAGAACTACACGCTCATGCTCTGGGGCGCCGGCGTCGCCGTGCTCCTCGGTGCGCTCGTCATCCTCCCGATCAAGAAGGTCCGGTGACCACCGTGGCACCCCGCATCTCCCTCCAGCTCTACACGGTCGACAAGGCGCTGGCGCCCGACCTCGACGGCGGCGTCGCCCGCCTCGCCGCGATCGGGTTCGACACCGTCGAGGCGTTCGCCTTCGTCGGTCGCGCAGCCGAGCTCCGGACGGCCTTCGACGCGCACGGCATCAGCGCGCGCACCGGCCACGCCTTCCTGGTCGAGGAGTCGATCCCGCTGCCGGACGGCACGGTGATGACCGCCCCGTCGCACGCCGAGACCTTCGCCGAGGCGTCGGCCCTCGGGCTCGAGATCGTCATCGACCCGTTCGTCGGCCCCGACCACTGGACGACCCGCGAGGGCGTCGAGCGGGTCGCCGCCCGGCTGAACGCGGCCGCCGAGGAAGCCGCCGGCCACGGCCTGCGCGTCGGCTACCACAACCACGACCACGAGCTCCGGCCGCGCATCGACGGCAGGCCCGCGCTGCAGGTGCTCGCCGAACTGCTCGACCCGCGCGTCGTGCTCGAGCTCGACCTGTACTGGGCGTCCGCCGCGGGCATCGACCTCGTGCCCTTCGTCGAGGAGCTCGGCGACCGCATCGTCGCCGTGCACGTCAAGGACGGCCCGATGCGCGAGGGGATCTCCACCGCGCAGGTGCCGACCGACCAGACCCCGGCCGGCCAGGGCGACGTCCGGCTGGCCGAGGCGCTCGCCGCAGCGCCGGCGCTCGAGTACGCCGTCATCGAGTTCGACGGCTTCGACGGGGAGATCTTCGACGGGGTCGAGCAGTCGTACCGCTGGCTGCAGGCCGCGCTCGCCGGGTCGGACGAGACCGCCACCACGGGGGTGTCCGCATGACCCGCACCGGCCGCGTCGGCGTCGGCTTCATCGGCGCCGGGATGATCAGCGAGCAGTACCTGACGAACCTCACGACCTTCCCGGACGTCGAGGTGGTCCGGATCGGCGACATCGACACCGAGCGCGCCGCGGCGTCGGCGGCGAAGTGGGGCATCCCCGCGTCGGGCACCGGCGACGAGGTCCTCACCGACCCCGACGTCGAGATCGTCGTGAACCTCACCCTGCCCGCCACGCACGTCGAGGTCTCCACGGCGGCACTCCGCGCCGGCAAGCACGTCTGGAGCGAGAAGCCGATCGGCGTCGACCGCGAGAGCGCCGCCGGACTCGTGGCGCTCGCCGACGAGCTCGGCCTGCGTCTCGGCATCGCACCGGACACCGTCCTCGGCACCGGGTGGCAGACCGCGAAGCGCGCGATCGAGGCCGGCGCGATCGGTACCCCCCTCACCGCCGTCACGAGCTTCCAGTGGCAGGGACCGGACGTGTTCCACCCGAACGCGTCCTTCCTCTACGCGAAGGGTGCCGGCCCGCTGTTCGACATGGGCCCGTACTACTTCACGGCGCTCGTGCACCTGCTCGGCCCGGTCGCGTCCGTCGTGGCGACGGGGTCCCGGTCGCGCGAGACCCGGCAGCTGGTGGTCGGTCCGAACGCCGGGCAGGAGTTCCCGGTCGAGGTCCCGACGCACCTCTCGGTGCTCACGTCGTTCGAGCAGGGCGGGAACGCGCAGTCGCTGCTGTCGTTCGACACCCCGCTGTTCCGGCACGGCGTCTTCGAGGTGAACGGCACCGAGGGCACGATCGTGCTCCCGGACCCGAACACCTTCGGGGGTGGACACCCGATCCGCATCGCACGACCGCTCGGCACGGACGTGTCGTTCCCGATCGAGCAGGCGTGGGAGACCCTGTCCGACGAGGAACCGACGGTCGGCCGTGGTCTCGGCGTGCTCGACATGGCACGGGCGATCCGCGGGGGCGGTGCGCACGTCGCGACCGGCGAGGTCGGGTACCACGTGCTCGACACCATGGTCGCGGTCGAGGAGTCCGTCGCGCGCCGCGCGTTCGTCGAGGTCGCGTCGACGGTGGCGCCGATCGCGTCGCTGCCCGAGGACTTCGACCCGCTCGCCGCGACCCTCGAGGGTGCGTCCGCCACGGTCTGAGCGGCCACACGACGGACGGGAGGCTCGGTGTCGGCCGGCACCGAGCCTCCCGTCCGTCACGTGGTGCGGGACGGCCGCAGGACGCTCGCGTAGACCGCCACCAGCTCGTCGACGCGCTGCTCGACGCGGTCGCGGGCCGCGACCAGCGCGGCGCTTGCTCGCACGAGATGCTCCGGCTCGTCGTGGAGCCGTCGGACGACCGACGCGATCCCCGCGGCCTCCGGCGTCGGCGTCGTGAAGCCACCGCCGTCGGGGACGACCTCGGCGAGGTCCGGGTCGCAGTGCACGACGGGCAGGCCGGTGGCGACGGCCTCGAGCATCACCATCGGCTGGTTGTCGAAGTCGGAGGAACTCGACACGAGCACGTGTGCACGGCGCATGGCGGCGAGGACCTCGTCGTGCGGGGTCGAGCCGTGCAGCCGGACCGGGGTGCCGGCCGCTGCCCGGGCGACCGCAGCACGCGCGACGCCGTCGCCGAGCACGTCGACCACGGTGCCGGGTGGGAAGGAGCGGGCGGCCTCGACCAGGACCTCCGGACGCTTCTCGGGCGATAGGCGCCCGACCCAGAGCACCCGGAGCGGCTCGCCTGCGGTCCTGGTCCGGACGGTCGCCGGTCCGATCGCGTCGAGGACCGCGGGCTCGATGCCGTTCGAGACGACCGACACCGGGGTCCGGACGCCCCGGTCGACGAGCTTGTCGGCGAAGTGCCGCGACGGGACCACGACGTGGTCGCTCGCCCGCGACTGCGCGAGCATGACCCGCCACATCCGCCGCGCCGTCCGGGTCCGGGTGTACGGGGTGTCGGCCGCGACACGGACGCCCCGGCGGGGGACCTGCGTCGCGTGCAGGAAGGCGAGCAGCGCGGTCGTGACGGCGGGCACGGGCAGGACGTTCCGCGTGTAGACGTCGATGCGGCCGTGCATCGTGTGCACCACCGGGATGCCGAGGTCCTGCGCGGCCCGGATCCCGCCGAGCGCCGCGAACATCTCGGAGTGGGTGTGCACGACGTCGACCCGGCGTGCGGCGAACTCGCGGCGGAGCAGGGCGCGGAGGCGACGCGGGGACCACGCGAAGGGGTAGCCGTCGGGGCGGAACACGCGGGAGACGGGCAGACCGACGACGGCCGGCACGGTGGCGGTGCCGGGTGCCTGCGCCGTGCCCGCCGAGTGCACGGGGCCCGCCGGGTCGTCGGGACAGAAGACCGTGACGTCGTGTCCCGCCGCCGTGAGGGCCTCGGCCAGGGAGCGCACCGCCGTCTGGACGCCCCCGAGCGTCGGCAGGTAGTAGTCGGTGACCAGCGCGATCCGCACGCCCCGAGCCTAGGGGCCGCCGGCTCCTGCCGGGCTCGTAGGATCTGGGGCATGGGGGGAGCAGGCACCGGGGAGCGAGCGCTGGTCACGGGGGCGAGCGGGTTCGTCGGCGGCCACGTCGTGCGGACCCTGCGCGAGCACGGCTACCGCGTCACGGCGTCCGGTCGGCGGGGATCGGCGCTGCCCGCCGGTGACGTCCACGTCGGCGACCTCGACGACCTCGCCCGCGCGGACGTCCCCGCCGACGTCGTCGTGCACTGCGCGGCGCTCAGCTCGCCGTGGGGCCCGTGGTCGGCCTTCGAGCACGCCAACGTCACCGGGACCGCCCGGGTGCTCGAGTACGCACGTCGCGTCGGGGCGCGGCGGCTCGTGCACGTGTCGTCGCCCGGCATCTACGCCGCACCGCGCGACCGGCTCGACATCCGCGAGGACCAGGTCGACCCGAGCCGCCCGATGAACCACTACATCCGTTCGAAGCTGCACGCCGAGGCGCTCCTCCGCGCCGCGACCGGCGACCCCGACGGACCCGAGATCGTCGTCCTGCGGCCGCGCGGCATCATCGGCGCGGGCGACACCGGACTCGTCCCGAGGCTGCTCCGCGTGCACGAACGGGTCGGCGTGCCCCTCCTGCGCGGCGGACGCGGACTCGTCGACCTGACCGCCGTCGAGAACGTCGCGCACGCCGTCCGGCTCGCGGCCGAGGTGCCCGGGGCCGCCGGGCTGGCGTTCAACATCACGAACGGGGACCCGCGTCCGTTCGTCGAGCTCCTCGACCAGCTGCTCACCGAACTCGGGGTCCGGCCGCGGCACCTGCACCTGCCCGCCGGGCCGGTGTCCGCGCTGGCCACCGTGCTCGAGGCCGTGTGCACGGTGCTGCCCGGGCAGCCCGAGCCGCCGATCACCCGGTACACGGTGACGACGATCACGCACTCGCAGACCCTCGACCTGACCCGGGCTCGGCAGGTGCTCGGCTACCAGCCGGTCGTCGGGCTCGACGAGGCACTCGCGAGCTACGCGCCCGCCGGCCGGCACGTCGGTGAGCAGCCGCGTGGGTGAGCGCCCGGTCGGCACCCTGCGCGCCGCCGCCTGCGGGTGGACGACCCACGACGTGCACCGTCTGCTCCGCGGTGCGCCCCGTGGCCGTCGGGTCTTCCCCGCGAACGTCTTCCACTGGACCGGTCCGGACCGCTCCGTGCTGTTCGACACCGGGTACGCACCCCTGCCGTGGCGCACGGGTGCCGCCGGGCAGCTGTACCGACGCCTGCTCCCGCCCGTCGTCCCCCCGGGCAGCACACTCGCCGACGCGATCGACACGGACGGCGTCACGCACGTCGTCCTGTCGCACCTGCACCCCGACCACGTCGGCGGGCTGGCTGCCGTGCCGCACGCGCGGGTGCTGGCCTCCGAGGGCGTGGTCCGGGGCATCGCCCGCCCGCGCGTGCTCGCCGGGCAGCTGCGCGGACTGCTGCCCGCGGGGCTCGTCGACCGGCTGCAGGTCGTCCCGGACAGCGCCTTCGTCCCCGCTCCGACCGGGCCGCTCGCCGCGGTCGGTCTGTCGACGGCCGACCCGTTCGGGGACGGTCGCACGCGGCTCGTCCGGCTGCCCGGGCACGCCGACGGGCACCTCGGCGTCCTGGTCGAGGACCGCGTGCTGCTCGCGGGCGACGCCGCCTGGAGCCGCGACCTGCTCGGACGCGAGCGCGACCTGCGCCTCCTGCCGCGTGCGGTCGCCCACGACGCCCGATCGCAGCGCGACACCGCCGAGCGCCTGCTCGCCCTCGAGCGCGCAGGTGTCAGACTGCTGTTCAGCCACGACGAGCACCGGACCGGGGTGGACCTGCTCGTCGACGACGACGAGGACCGAGGGGGACCATGAAGCACTGCGCCATCGCCGGGTGGGGGACGGCACTGCCGGACCGGACGGTCACCTACGGCAGCGGTGCCCGCACCGTCACCCGGTACCGCATCGCCGACGACGTGTCGCACCTCGACATGCTCGCCACGGCAGCGTCCCGGGCCATCGAGCACGCCGGCATCGACGCCGCCGACCTCGACCTCGTGATCGCCGCCTGCGCCGCCGGCGTGCAGCCGATCCCCTGCACGGCGGCACTCGTGACGGAGCGGGTCGCGCCCGACGCCCGAGCGGCCGCGTTCGACGTGAACTCGACGTGCACGAGCTTCATCACGGCACTCGACATCGCCTCCCGCTACCTGGAGGACGGCGACCACGACCGGGTGCTCATCGTCTCCGGGGACGTCGGGTCACGCTTCCTCGACCCGGCGCAACGGGAGTCCGCCGAGCTGTTCTCCGACGCTGCGGCCGCGGTGGTGCTGACGCGCGGCGACGGGGCGCAGGGGGTGCTGTCGGCGCTGCAGCAGACCTGGCCGGAGCACGCCCACGACACCGAGCTCCGGGGCGGCCTGTCCCGGTACCCGGCGCAGCAGTACGCCGACGGCGACCCCGCTGACTACCTGTTCGACATGCACGGCCGGCGCGCCCTGACCGGGATGCTCCGGGTCCTGCCCGGGTTCTTCGCGCGGTTCTGGGAGTGCAGCGGTCTCGGGCTGGACGACGTCGACCTGGTCGTACCGCACCAGGCCAGCGGCGCGATCGGGCTCGCGATGCGCCGGCTCGGGATCCCGACGGACAAGTACGTCGACGAGGTCGCGGCGTTCGGGAACTCGGTCTCGTCGTCGGTGCCGTTCATGCTCGCGCGGTGCCTCGACGACGGTCGGCTCCGGCGCGGGGACACCGTGCTGCTCTGCGGGACGGCTGCCGGCCTGACCGCGAACGCCCTCGCGCTGCGCCTCTGACGCGCGCGAGGGCAGCGCTGCGCCTCTGGCGCGTACGCGCTGCGCGCTGCGCCGGGTTCACCCGGGACACGACGACGCCCCCGCCGCTGCTGCGACGGGGGCGTCCGATGACCCCTGATCCCCGGGGAGGCCACCGCTGGTCCGGTGGACCGCCCAGCACCGGGCGGTCCACCGAGGTCGGTCAGCGGGTGGTGCGTCCGGCGCGGGGCAGGAGCACGCCGAGGACGATCATCGCGACGGCGAGGAAGGCGTGCAGGACGTTGTCGGCGCTGTTCAGCGGGACGAAGTTCGCAGCCCCGGCCATGCCGGCGACGAAGAGGCCGAAGACGAACAGCACGGCGTAGACGATGCCGCCGATGAGCAGGTACGAGCGCGACCCTGCGGCGGAGCGGGCGGCGAGGATGCCGACGATGCCGAAGAGCAGGTGGACGATGTTGTGCAGGGCCGACACCTGGAACAGGCCGAGGAGCATGGCCATCGAGCTGTTGCCGGCGAAGGACATGGTGCCCATGTCCATGGTCAGGCCCGGGATGAAGCCGGCGATGCCGACGATGAGGAAGACGACGCCGAAGAGCAGTGCGCCCTTCTGGACGAGGGTCGACGCGAAACCGGTACGGGGTGATGCTGCGTTGCTGGTCATGGTGCGGTCCTTCCGAATGCGTTCCACGACGGCGTCTCCGGGTCACCGCGCAGGGGCAGCGTCGTCGTCGTACAGGGGTTTCGGAGCAGGTGCGCAGCCGGATTGGTGCGCCGTCCGGGTGTCCTTCCAGCGCGGCGTCCTCCTGCGGGATGACCCCGGGTCTCCGCCCCAGGGGGGACGCGCTCGGCGGTGTCCCGGAAATAGCGTGGACCACGTGATCGAGATCGAGCATCTGTCCAAGCGCTACGGCGCCAAGACCGCCGTCGACGACATCTCCTTCGTCGTCCGTCCCGGCAGCGTCACCGGCTTCCTCGGGCCGAACGGCGCCGGGAAGTCCACGACCATGCGGATGATCATGGGCCTCGACACGCCCACGTCCGGACGCGTCCGGGTGAACGGCCAGGACTACCGGTCCTTCCGCGACCCGCTCCGCCAGGTCGGCGCGCTGCTCGAGGCGAAGGCCGTCCACTCCGGGCGCAGCGCGTACAACCACCTGCTCTCGCTCGCGGCGACGCACGGCATCCCGAAGTCCCGCGTGCACCACGTGATCGAGCTCACCGGCCTCGAGTCGGTCGCGAAGAAGCGCGTCGGCGGGTTCTCCCTCGGCATGGGGCAGCGGCTCGGCATCGCGGCGGCACTGCTCGGCGACCCGAGGACCCTGATCCTGGACGAGCCGGTCAACGGCCTCGACCCGGACGGCGTCGTGTGGGTGCGCCAGCTCGCCCGGCACCTGGCGTCCGAGGGACGCACGGTCTTCCTCTCCAGTCACCTCATGAGCGAGATGGCGCAGACGGCCGACCGCGTGGTCGTGCTCGGCCGCGGCAAGGTCCTGGCCGACGCCCCGATCGCGGAGTTCGTCGCGGGCAGCGGACAGGGCGGCGGCGCACGGACCCTCGTCCGGACCCCGCACCCCGACCAGCTCTTCGATGCCGTGGGATCAGCGGCGTCGTCGATCACCCCGCGCGAGGACGGCGCCTTCGTGGTCGTCGGTCCCGACGCACAGCAGATCGGCACCATCGCCGCCCGTGCCGGCGCGGTGCTCCACGAACTCACCCCCATGGGTGCGAGCCTCGAGGAGGCGTACATGGCCCTCACGAAGGACGAGGTCGAGTACCAGGCGGAGGTCGCACGATGAGCGCCGCGACGGCCACCGCGATGCCCGACCGCGTCGGACTCGGGTTCGGTCGACTCGTCCGCAGCGAGTGGATCAAGTTCCGCAGCATCCGGTCGACGTGGTGGTGCTACGCCATCATCGTCGTGCTGACCATCGGGCTCGGTGCGCTGCTCGGGCTCTACGCGCCGATCGTCGGTCTGCCCGAGGGCGCCGAGGTGACCCAGGCGGTCGCGAACGCCCAGATCGTCAACCTCAGCATCTCGTCGGTCGGCTTCACCGTGCTGGTCGCCGCGGTCCTGGGTGTCCTCATCATCACGGGTGAGTACGGCACCGGGCAGGTCCGCTCGACCTTCACGGCCGACCCCGGGCGCACCGGTGCGATCCTCGCCAAGGCCGTCGTCCTCGCCGTGGCCACCTTCGTGGTCAGTGCAGCGGCGACGTGGATCGGGGTCGTGCTCGTCGCGCTGTTCCAGGCGGACAAGGGCGTGCACGCCGACCTGGCCGACCCCGCCGTATTCATGCCGATCCTCGGTTCGTCGGTCTACGTCACGGGGATCGCGCTGCTCGCCTTCGGCATCGGCCTCCTGGTCCGGTCGAGCGCCGGTGGCATCGCGATCGCGCTCGGCGTGCTGCTCGTCCTGCCGATCGTGCTGCAGCTCTTCGCGGGGCTGGTGGACCAGCAGTGGCTCCTCGACGTGTCCCGCTTCCTGCCCGACCAGGCCGGCAGCCAGCTCTACACCTACGAGCGGTCCGCGGGCCAGCCCGCACCCGAGGGCGTCGTGCTGAACGGTTGGGCCGGCGGCGGGGTCCTGGCAGCGTGGGTCGTCGCGATCGGTGTCCTCGCCCTGGCCGCGGTCAAGAAGCGCGACGTCTGACGACGAGCCGCGCGGCTCGCGACGCGGGGCGTGACGGGACGGAGGCTCGGTGCCGACCGGCACCGAGCCTCCCGTCCGTCCGCAGCCGGGTACCGGCGGTTCAGGCCGCCCGTGAGAACAGCCCGCGCAGGGCGCGCGTCAGTCGCCACGAGCGCCGCGGCTGCTGGACGACCTCGACCGCGCGGGTCGGCATCCGGAAGGCGAGGTCGTGGAGCATGTTCCGCTTCGAGCCGTCCCAGTTCGCGAACAGGTAGGAACCGCCGATGAACGACATGCTCCGGACCGGCGTCCGCTTCCACGAATCGGCGGCGACGTAGTAGCCGGCGTGCCCGGCGCGGATGTGGTCGATGACGGTGTCGACGTCGAAGACACCGGTCGTGGTGACGACGGTGGTGATGCCCGTCCGGTCGCGGGCGACGTACTCGATGAGGTGTTCGGTCACGGCGTGCTCTGATCTGTGTCTGACTCGACCGGCCCGTGAGGTCGGTGCTCGGGAGGTGTTCGGAACCGCCCTTGCTTCCGCCTGGATGGTACGCCGACAGCCGGTGGGGTCTCCAGGCGTCGGTGCGGTCGGGGGATGAACATCCGGGCAGCGCGGCGGGCAGGGTGGTCCCATGCGCACCACACGTCACTCTCGTCCCGCCGGCCTGCTCCTGATCGTCGTCGGGGCGTCCCTCGCCCTCGCGGGGTGCACCGGCGGGGGCGGCGATGGCCCGACCGCGACCGTCACGCGGACGTTCACGCCCTCGACCTCGGCGTCGTCCTCGTCGTCGACGACGGGCAGCGGGACCCCGGGCCCGTCGTCGACGCCGACCGCGACACCCTCCTGCGGACCGTCCGACGGGGCCGCCGCCGCCGCTGGTCCGATCGCCGACCTCCCGCTGCCCGCCGGCCTCGAGTCGGCGCGGTGGGACGCGTCGAACGCCGACACCTCGGTCTACGACGGCTGCGCCGCGCTGTCCGCGGTGACCGTCAGCGTCGTCGACGGCACCGCGAGCTCGCCGGTCGCGATCCTGCTCTTCAACGACGGGACGTACCTGGGGACGGCGACGAAGGAGCAGTACCCGTTCGTCCCGCAGGTGACGCGGGAGTCCGCGAGGTCGATCCGCGTCGAGTACCGCTACCCGCAGGGCGCGGACAGCAACGCCGACCCCTCCGGTCGAGCGACCGCGACGTACACGTGGGACGACGCTGCCGGTCGGGTGGCGATGTCCGGGGACGTCCCGCCCGCCCGGTGACGTCCCGCCGCGCCGTCACTCAGCGCGGTGCTCCGCGTCGACCGGCGGACCCGGACCCGGGCGCTGACCCGGGCCCCGACCCGGGTCGCAGCGCCCGCAGCACGTCCCGCAGGACGCCGAGCCGGGGCTGGGTCGCGCTGAACGGTCGACCGAGTGCCGAACGCGGTTCGAGGACGAACGTTCCGCCGTCCGTCAGCGTGAGCCACAGCCCGTAGTCCTCCCGTCGCCCGCGGTGGTCCTTCGTGGCCAGGTCGATCCGTGCGACGCGCGCCCAGGGGATCGTCACCACCGGGTCGGGTGACACGGGGGACCAGCCGAGCAACCCGCTCCGGTCGACGGTGACGAGCGCGATCCGCGGGTCGGGGAGGTCCTGTCCGGCGATGGTCCCGCGGGCGGAGACCGGGAGGTGGAACGCCGGTCGACCCCGGCCGTGGCCGTGCGCGTGCCGGAGCGCACGTCGGTCCCGTCGTCCGTCCCGCCAGGCGCTGATCGGCGCGACGACGGAGCCCACGGCGCCGAGCAGCGGCAGGAGGACGGCGACCGAGCCGCGGCCGGTGAGTGAAGCCTGGTCGACGAACCGCGCCTCGAAGACGAGCACGCCGACCGCGACGGCGAACAGGCCGAGCGCGCCCGCGACGAACGGCCACAGCGGCGGCACGACGCCGTCGCGCAGTCGCTGCACCCACGGCTCCGACTGATGGTCCACCACCTCAGCCTGCCCGTACCGCCTGGGCACCGGACGGTGGGATGCTGGTCCGCATGCCCCTGTCCCGCCCGGCGCTCGTCGCTGCCCTGCCCGGTGTCGCGCTCGCCGTCGTGATCGGCGTCGCCGCGACCCTGGTCGGCCGCGCGGTCCCGGTCGTCGGCGGTCCGGTGCCGGCCGTCCTGCTCGGTGCGCTGGTCGGCTGGCTCGTCCGGCGTCGACGGGCCCAGGACGACGGAGCAGCTGACCTCGGTGGGCTCCAGCCCGGCGTGAAGTTCGCGTCGAGCCGCGTCCTGCAGGCAGCGGTCGTGCTCCTCGGCGCACAGCTGTCGATCGGCGAGGTCCTGCGCATCGGCGGTGAGACCCTCCCCGTGATGCTCACGACGCTCGTGGTGTGCCTCGTCGCGGCGTGGGGGATCGGCCGGCTGCTCCGGGTGTCGAGCACGCTCCGCACACTGATCGGGGTCGGCACGGGCATCTGCGGCGCATCGGCCATCGCCGCCGTCACCCCCGTGGTCGGTGCCGCCAGCGCCGAGGTCGCCTACGCCCTGTCGACGATCTTCCTCTGCAACATCGCCGCGGTCTTCGTCTTCCCGCTCGTCGGCCACGCGCTCGGCCTGTCCCAGCACGCGTTCGGCGTCTTCGCCGGGACCGCCGTGAACGACACGTCCTCCGTCGTCGCGACCGCCACGGTCTACGGCCGTCAGGCGACGGACACCGCCGTCGTCGTCAAGCTCGTGCGGACCCTGATGATCATCCCGATCGTGATCGGGCTCGCCGGCCTCGAGGCGCGCCGCACCGCCCGCTCGCAACCCGCCGCCGTCGACGGCACGGGTCGTGCCGGGGGCGTCCGCGTGCTGCGGCTGGTCCCGTGGTTCCTGGTCGGCTTCCTCGTCGTGGTCCTCCTCCGGACCACCGGAGTCCTGCCCGCGGCGGCGGCCCCGGGGTTCTCGACGGCGGCGACCTTCCTCATCACGGTGGCGCTGGCGGCCGTCGGGGTCTCGACGGACTTCGCGGCGCTCCGCCGGGCCGGGTTCCGGCCGATGCTGCTCGGCATCGTGCTGTGGGTGCTCGTCGCGGGGACGAGCCTGGGCGCGCAGGCGGCCTTCGGCCAGCTCTGACGGGCCCGTCGTGCGGCGGTGGCGCCGTCGCGTCGGCGACGCCTGCGTGGCGTGACGTGCTCCCGCACAACGGAAGGCACGTCGCGCCGCGCGGTTTCGTGGCGCGACGTGCTCCTGGTTGGGCGGGGCGCCCCGCGCCCGGCACGGCTGCGTTTCGGGCGGGAGGCACGGTGCGGTCCGGTCCCGTGCCTCCCGTCCGGCGGCATCCAGCGTGACGTGACGTGCTCCCGCACAGCGGACGGCACGTCGCGCCGTGCGGTTCCGTGGCGTGACGTGCGTGTGGTTGTGCGGGGCGCCCCGCGCCCGGCGCGGCCGCGATCCCGACGGGAGGCGCGGTGCGGTCCGGTCCCGTGCCTCCCGTCCGGCGGCATCCGCGTGGCGTGACGTGCTCCCGCACAGCGGACGGCACGTCGCGCCGTGCGGTTCCGTGGCGTGACGTGCGTGTGGTTGTGCGGGGCGCCCCGCGCCCGCGCCCGGCGTATCCGCGATCCGGACGGGAGGCACGGTGCCAGCCGGCACCGCGCCTCCCGTCCGTCGTGCGGCGACGTCAGCCGCGGATCGCCTCCGTCAGCTTCACCCGTCCGCCGGTCCGGAGCAGCGCGTTCTCGTAGATGCGCGCGCCCACGGCGACGACCACGACGACCGACGCGGCGACGAGCAGCAGCGACAGGATCGGCTCCCACCACTCGGCGGTCCCGAGGAAGATCCGCATCGGCATCCCGATCGGCGCGCTGAACGGGACGTACGACATGATCCCGACGATCGTCTCGTTGTCCGCCGCCGAGACGATGAGGATGTACGGGATCATCACGAGGAGCATCACGGGCATCGTGACGCTGCCGACGTCCTCCTGGCGGGAGACGAGCACGGCGGACGCGGCGAACAGCGCGGCGATGAGCACGAAGCCGACGGCGAAGAAGCCGACGAACCACATCACGCTGGGGCCGAGCAACGTGAACAGGTTGTCCTGCCCGGTGACCGCGAGGGCCACGGCGCCGGCGATCGCGATGGCGATGATCTGCGCGAACGCCATGATGCTGCTGCCGAGCACCTTCCCGGCGAGCAGGGCACGGGCCGGGATGGCGGCCATCAGGATCTCGACCACCCGCGTCGACTTCTCCTCGACGACGCTCTGCGCGATCGACGACCCGAAGGTCACGGCGGAGGTGAAGAAGACGACGCCGAACAGGATGCCGATGGCGGACACCAGGCCCGCCGAGAGCGTGCCGGGCTGCAGGAGCTCCACCGCAGGGGTGACGCTGAGGGCACCGACGACGTCGGTCGGGGTGTCCTCGAGCCCGACGACGCTGTACCCGAGGGTGTCGTCGGACGGCACGACGGCGGCGTCCACGTCACCGCTCCGCACGAGGCGCTCGGCCTGGGCGACGGTGGTGGTCGGGGTGACGTCGAGGCCGTCGGTGGACTGGAGCGAGACGCCGTCGACCACCGCGACGGGTGTGGTGTCGTCGGCGGTCGCCTTGCCGATGATGCCCGCGATGACGACGGACACGACGACGGCGAGCACCAGGATCGCGGCAGAGACCACGAAGGCCTTGCTGCGGACGCGGGCCTGGATCTCGCGGACGGTCACGAGCCGGACGGCGTCGACGAAGTGGCTGGTCATCGGACGACCTCCCGGAAGACCTCGCTGAGACGGGGCACGCGTGGGGCGAACGAGCCCACCGTGCCGTGCTGGACGGCGCGCTGCAGGACACGCTGCGCCGTGGGCTCGTCGGCCTCGAACACCGCGTACCCGCCGTCGAACTCGCGCATGGTCACGCCGGGTTCGTCGCGGATCCACGCGACGTCGCCGTCGACGAGCAGCTCCCACGCGGCGGGGCCGGCGCTGCGGCGCAGGTCCTCCTGGGAGCCGGCGGCACGGATCGTCCCGTCGGCGATCACGACGACGTCGTCGCACAGCCGCTCGACCACGTCGAGCTGGTGGCTCGAGAAGAGCACCGGGACACCCTTCGCCGCCTGCTCGCGGAGCACGCCGAGCACGGTGTCGACGGCCATCGGGTCGAGGCCCGAGAACGGCTCGTCGAGCACCAGGACCTCGGGGTCGTGGACGAGCGCCGCAGCGACCTGCACGCGCTGCTGGTTGCCGAGCGAGAGCTTCTCGACGGCGTCGCTCGCGTGCTGCGTGAGCTCGAGTCGTTCGAGCAGCGCGGTGGTCCGCTGCCCCGCGGTCCGCTTGTCGACACCGTGCAGGCGTGCGAGGTAGGTGATCTGCTCGGCGACCGGCATCTTCGGGTAGAGCCCGCGTTCCTCGGGCATGTAGCCGAAGCGGCGGCGGTCGGTCGGGCGGACCTCGGCGCCGTCGATCGACACGCGCCCGGTGTCGGCCTGCAGCACGCCGAGCAGGATCCGCATGGTGGTCGTCTTGCCGGCGCCGTTGCCGCCGACGAACCCGGTCAGTCGGCCGCTGCCGACCGAGAACCCCACGTCGTCGAGCACCCGGCGGTCGCCGAAGTGCTTCGTCACGCCTTCGATGGTGAGCATCGCCCGTTCCCCTTCCGCCGGCGGTCCTCGCCGACGTCTCGACGCTACGGTCCGGGAGGCACTGCCCACCTCCGGCGGGAGGCGGGACTTCCCGACGCCCCGGCTCCACCGCGCGGGGGAGCGGGGTCCGTCAGGCCGCGGAGGAGACGCCGTGCTCGAAGGCCCACACGACCGCCTGGATGCGGTCGCGCACGCCGGTCTTCTGCAGGACGTTCGACACGTGCGTCTTGACGGTCGCCTCGCCGACGAAGAGCGCGCGGGCGATCTCGGCGTTGCTGCAGCCGCGCGCGAGCAGTCGCAGGACCTCGGCCTCGCGTTCGGTGAGCCCCGCGGTGGCGATGGCGGCAGCACCGTCGTCGGCCGGGGACGCCGTGTGCCCGGCGTGCGCGGGGCAGGTGGGGCCGTGCCCGGCGGTCGCGCGGCTGATCACCCGGCGCGTGACGTCGGGGGCGAGCAGGGCGTCCCCGGCGGCGACCGTGCGGACGGCGTCGATCAGCCGTTCGGGGGAGGCGTTCTTCAGCAGGAACCCGCTCGCCCCCGCCTCGAGCGCCTGGAACAGGGCGTCGTCGTCGTCGAACGTGGTGAGCACGAGCACCGCCGGCGGGTCCGGGAGCGCGCCGATGCGTCGTGCCGCCTCGAGCCCGTCGACGCCGGGCATCTGGACGTCGAGGCACACGACGTCGGGTCGCAGCGCGACGACCGCCTCGACCGCGGCGCCGCCGTCCGGGGCCTCGCCGACCACGCGGAAGCCCGGCTCGGACTCCAGGATGACGCGGAAGCCGGCACGCACCAGGTCCTGGTCGTCCGCGAGCACGATCGTCAGGTCGTCGGCAGCCATGCCCGTACCAGGTACCCTCCCCGGGCGCGGGGCCCGATCTCGATGCGACCGCCCACGGCGGCGACGCGCTCCCGCATGCCGACGTGGCCCAGCCCGCTGCCGCCGGGGTCGCGGACCGCGCCGGCGCCGTGTCCGTCGTCGGCGACCTCGACCTCGATCCCGTCGTCGAGGTACCGCAGGCGCAGGTCCGCGCGGGCGGTGGGGCCGGCGTGCTTGACGACGTTCGTCACGGCCTCCTGCGCGATGCGGAACGCCACGGCCCCGACCGTCGGCGGCACCGAGCGCTCGTCACCGACCACGACGAGCCCGGCGTCCCGGCCCGAGGAGCGGACGGCGTCGACCAGCTCCGGCATCCGACCGAGCCCGGCCGTGCTCGGCGCGGTGTCGGTCGCGCTCGCGCCGGGGTCGTCCTCGCGCAGGGTCCCCAGCATGCGGCGGAGTTCCTCGACCGCGGTGCGTGCGCTGTCCTCGACCACCGTGAGCGAGGCGGTCGCCTGCTCCGGGTCGCGGCCGACCACGCGTCGGGCGGCTCCGGCCTGGACACCCATCAGCGACACGTGGTGGGCCACGACGTCGTGCAGCTCGCGGGCGATCCGCACGCGCTCGAGGGTGATCGCCTGGGCAGCCGTGCGCTCTCGTTCGGCGGCGAGCTCCGCGGTGCGTTCGGCGAGGTCGTGCTTGGCCACCGCGGCTGCCCACGCGCGGTTGCCGGCGTACCAGGCGCCGCCGAAGTAGAGCACGTTGATGAGGATGTTGACGAGCGAGTACGCGATGTACGGCGGGATCAGCGCGTCGTCGTCGTTCGGCAGCGCGTTCGGCACCGCCCACCCGAACGAGAGCGCGAGGAACACCCACGCGAACATCCCGCCGATGATCACCCAGCGGACCACCTCGGCGCGGATCCGGTCCGAGCACCACGCCCCGACCGTGTACAGCGCGATGAAGAGGGTGAAGTTGACGAGGATGATCTCGGGGACGTGGAGCAGCTGTGTCGCGGCGAACGCCAGCGCGGACACGACGGCGACGGTCATCGGCCAGCGGCGGCGGAACGCGATCGGCGCGGCGTTCGCGACCACCATGAGCGCCGACACCCACCACGGCGCCTGGTCGTCCTCGTAGACGCCCGCGGCGCCGTACAGCGTGGTCGTGACGGCCAACCCGACGCCGAGCACGAGCGCGAGCAGTGCGTCCTGCCGGTGCTCCCGCGGTCCGACGGGCAACCGGGCCCACCCCTCCCTCGTCCACCCCATGCGGGCAACGCTACCGGGTGGGCGCCGCCGGCCGCAGGTCCCGCCGGGCGACGACGAGCGGTGTGGTGGCAGCGACCGCCACGACGGCGGCTGCCGCGGTGAAGGTCGTCGCCGTGCCCACGGGCCCGACCAGCACGCCGGCCGCCGCTGCCCCGAGTGCCTGGCCGGCGACGAGCACCACGAAGAGCAGCGCGGTGCCCGCGGCCGCGTGGTCCTGGTCGATCTCGGTCGTCCAGGCGATGAGCGCGCCCGTCGCCGCGGTGTAGCCCCACCCGAACAGCGCGCACGCCACCAGTGCGGCCCCGACGACGTGGGGCAGCAGGCCGAGCGTGAGCACCGCGACGGCGGCGAGCGTCGTCGTCAGCAGCCACAGGCGGGCAGCGGGCAGCCCGCTCGTCCATCGTGCCGTCACCGCGACCGAGGCCCCGCCGACGCCGAGCGCGATCCACGCGACGACCGTCAGTCCGCTCGGCACGCCGGCTCCGACGAGCGCTGAGCGGCCGTAGGTCCAGACCACCGCCGAGCCCGCACCGAAGAGGAGCGCGACCACGACCGGCACGACCTGTGCGCCGAACCACGACCGGCCCGGGAGCGCCGCGCGGAGCGCGGGGCGCCGGGGCGCGGAGCGCCGGACCGCGGGGTGCCGGAGTGCGGAGCCCTGAGCCGGGGCGGAGCGCGCGTCCGGTGCCCCGCGCCCGGCCGCGAGGAACACCACCGCACCGACCAACAGCGTGACCACGCCGGCGGCGGCCCAGGCGGTGCGCCAGTCCGGCAGCAGCACGAGCGCGAGGACCCCGGCCGCGACGAGCCCCGGGCCCGTCCCGGAGTTCACCACAGCCTGGGCCCGGTCGCGAGCGGCGTCGTCGAGCCGGCCGGCGACCAGCTGCACCATCGCCGGCGACGCCAGCCCGGCCCCGGCCGACGCCACCACGGCGGCCACCCCGAACACGACGGTCGTCGCGCTCGCCGCCGTCGTGATCGCGCCGAGGCCTGCGGTGAGCGCCGCGCCCACGACGAGCCACCGGGCAGCGCGGCCCGCGAGCAGGAACCCCACGACGGCACCGGTGCAGTACAGGACCGAGGCGCCCGAGGACACCGCACCGCCGACGTCCGCGCCGAAGCCGAGGTCGCGCTGGACGTCCGGCAGGAAGAGCCCGAACGCCAGGCGCACCAGGCCGTAGGTCGCAGCGACGAGCCCCAGCCCGCTCGCGAGCAGGACGGAGGTCGGTAACAAAAACGATCGTTTCACTTCTGCGACCCTAGGCTGGCTGCATGGCGATGCGTCCAGGGACCGAGCAACGGGTGCTCGACGCCGCCGAGGAACTGTTCTTCACCCGCGGGATCGCGGCGACCCCCGTCGACGCGGTGCTCGAACGCGCGGGGGTGTCGTCGGCGACGCTCTACCGCGGGTACCCGAGCAAGGAGGCCCTGGTCGCCGCGGCGCTCGACCGACGACACGACGACTGGGTCGCGACGTGGGACCGTGCCCTCGAGCGGGCGACCGACGACCGCGGCCGCCTGCTCGCCGTGTTCGACGCGCTCGACGAGTACCGGTCCACCCCGACGGGCTCCCGCTGGTGCGCCTTCCTCGGCACCGCTGCCGAGTACGTCGATGCCCCGGAGGACCTGCGCGCCGTCCTCGACCGCGAGACCGACACCCTGCGACGGCGGCTGACGGAGACGGCTCGTCCGCTCGTCGGCGACCGTGCCCCGGCGCTCGCCGAGCAGCTGCTGCTCGTCGTCTCGGGTGCGCTGGCGATGCGCCTGCGCGACCCCGCTGCGGACTCCGCCACCGCACGCGCGGTGGCGTCCGCACTCCTGCCCTGACGGCCGCGCCGCGGTGCGGTCGGGAGGCGCGGTCCGGGTGACGGACGTCCGTCACCCGGCCCGCGCCTCCCGTCCGCCCCGGTCGGCTCCGCGCCGAGCGGCCGGTCAGGGCGCGGGGACCACCAGGGCGTCGACCGCGGTCAGCACGTCCGCGACCTCGGTGCGCGTCGTGTAGTCGACGTGCACGTCAGCGGAGCGGACCGCGCCGTCCGCGTCGATCACGAAGACCGACGGGAACGGGATCGCCGCGGTGTCGTCGGCGTTGCTGTCGGCGACGTCGAACCCGAGCTGCGTGTGCGCCGCCCGCGCGGCGTCGCTCGGCTCCGTGACGATGCCGAAGCGTCCGGCGAGCACGTTCTCCGGGTCGGTCAGCACCGGGAACTCCAGCTCCCCGTTCGCGATCGACTGCTCGGCGGCCTCCGGCGTCTGCGGCGAGACCGCGACGAGCTGGACGCCCCGCTCCCGCAGCGCCGGCAGGAGCTCCTGCTGGTAGGTGCGCAGCGTGATGTTGCAGTAGGGGCACCAGGCGCCGCGGTAGAAGACGACGACGGTCGGCGTGGAGCCGCGGACGGCGGCGAACGACGTCTCGTCGCCGGTCGGGGTGACGAGTCGCGCGTCCGGGGCGGTCTCGCCGACACCGACGACCCCGTCGGGCACCCCCGAGGCGCGCAGGTCGGCCTGCTCGCCGTCGAAGACCGCGGACAGCTCCGGGCCGATCTGGGTGGTGAAGCCCTGGTTGAAGTCGTCCACCTGGCGGGCGATGGTCTGGTCGGTCACGTCGGTCTCCTCGGGTCCGGGACGCCGGCGACTGGGCCGGTGCGTGGAGCGTAGGCACGTCACCTCGGCGGGGGAACGGCCGCCGTCACGGAGCGTCATCCGGGCTGCGGGGCGCGACCCGAGCGGCGGACGGGAGGCGCGGATCCGACCCGCCCCGCGCCTCCCGTCCGCCGTGGTGCGGAACGCGCGGCCCCGCGCCTCAGGCGCGACCGCGGTTGCGCCGCCGGATCTCCTTCGGGGCCCGGCCGGCCATGAACGACCGCGCGGGGTCGACCAGGAAGCCCTGGCGCAGCGCCTCGCGGCCGACGAGCATGCGGAAGCCCATCTGGTCGCGGTTGCTCAGCGTGACCTCGGCGTCGATCGTGCGACCCGCGAGCGTGATCGGCGTCAGCACGACGATGCGCTCCTGCGTGTGCCCCGTCGAGCTCCGGACGATCCGTCGGTCGTGCACGTCGCACTCGTGCGTGACGGCATCGGCGTCGGTGTCCTGCCACGGGTGCACCGAGAAGCGGACGCGGTCGCCGGGGAGCTCCTCGAGGTCGAACGCGTGCAGTGCCGAGCTCCGCGCCCCGGTGTCGAGCTTCACCTTGATCCAGGGCAGGTCCAACCCGGGCAGGGCAGCCCACTCACGCCATCCTGCGATCGTCGGGTTCCGGGCCATGTGCCCATCCTGTCGCATGCTTTGATTGAGCGTCGCCGTCGACGTCTCGACCCCGTGGAGCAACCCCGATGAAACTCGCCATCCTGTCGCGCGCCCCGCACGCGTACTCGACGCAGCGTCTGCGTGCCGCCGCGGTCGATCGCGGCCACGAGGTCAAGGTGCTGAACACCCTACGGTTCGCCATCGACCTGTCCGGTGACGAGCCCGACCTGCTCTACCGGGGCAAGCTGCTCAGCGACTACGACGCCGTGCTCCCGCGGATCGGCAACTCGATCACCTACTACGGCACCGCGGTGGTGCGGCAGTTCGAGCAGATGGACGTCTACACGCCGAACACGGCGACGGGCATCACGAACTCGCGCGACAAGCTCCGGGCGAACCAGATCCTGTCCCGCCACCACATCGGCATGCCCGCGACCACGTTCGTGAACAGCCGTGCCGACGTCCGCGGGGCGATCGACAGCGTCGGTGGGGCGCCGGTCGTCATCAAGCTGCTCGAGGGCACGCAGGGCATCGGCGTGATCCTTGCTCCCGAGGCGAAGGTCGCCGAGTCGATCGTCGAGACGCTGCACTCCACGAAGCAGAACGTGCTCATCCAGGCGTTCATCTCCGAGAGCCGGGGCCGGGACATCCGTGCGCTGGTCGTGGGGGACCGGGTCGTCGCTGCGATGCGTCGCAGTGCCTCCGGCGACGAGTTCCGCTCGAACGTGCACCGCGGCGGCACCGTCGAGAAGGTCACGCTGAGCCCCGAGTACGAGGAGGCGGCGGTGCGCTCGGCGCAGATCATGGGGCTCCGCGTCGCGGGTGTCGACATGCTCGAGGGCAACGACGGACCGCTCGTCATGGAGGTCAACTCCTCGCCGGGGCTCGAGGGCATCGAGCGTGCGACGGGCCTCGACGTCGCCGGCGCGATCATCGACTTCATCGGCAACCAGGTCGCGTTCCCGGAGATCGACGTCCGTCAGCGCCTCAGCGTCTCGACCGGCTACGGCGTGGCCGAGCTCCTGGTGCACACGAACGCCGACCTGGTCGGCAAGACCATCAAGGAGTCCGGGCTCTGGGACCGGGACATCACGGTCCTGACCCTGCACCGCGGCGCCTCGGTGATCCCGAACCCCCGCAGCGGCGTCGAGCTGCAGGCCAGCGACCGCCTGCTCTGCTTCGGCAAGCTCGAGGAGATGCGGTCGATGATCCCGGACCGTCGGCGTCGCCGGAGCAAGGTCCGCAAGCTGCCGAAGGACGCCTGACCGGTGCCGCCCAGCGCACCCGGATCGCACATCCAGGTCGGATGCGGAAGTATGTGTCGGTGACGATCATGACGGAACGACCGGTCGACCAGTCGACGAGCAGCGAACCGGAGCGCCCCGGCAACGCCACGGCGAAGCACCAGAACGTGTCGCTGCTGTCGGTGGCGACGACCGTCGCGGACCGTGTGACGACCTCCGCGGACATCGAGGCGAAGCTCCGCGGGGCGCTGCGTCGGCTCCGTCTCCCGACCGGTCTGCTCGAGCGTGTCGCCGGTGTCACCGAGCGCCGCAACTGGGGCGAGGGGCAGACCTTCCAGGACGCCGCGATCGACGCCGGCCGTCGCGCGATGGCCGAGGCCGGCATCCGCCCGGAGGACGTCGGCCTGCTGATCAACACCTCGGTGACCCGTCCGCACCTCGAGCCGAGCGTCGCCGTCCGCCTGCACCACGGGCTCGGGCTGCCGACGTCGGCCATCAACTTCGACATCGCGAACGCGTGCCTCGGCTTCGTCAACGCGATGAGCGTCGCCGCGGGCATGATCGACTCCGGTCAGATCAAGTACGCGCTCATCGTGGACGGCGAGGACGCCGACCAGGTGCAGCTCAACACGATCGACCGCCTGAACCAGGGTGGTCGGAACCGCAAGGACTTCATGAGCGAGTTCGCGAGCCTGACCCTCGGGTCCGGCGCCGCGGCCGCCGTGCTCGGCCCGTCCGACGTCCACCCCGAGGGGCACCGCATCATCGGCGGCGTCACCCGCGCGGCGACGCAGTGGTACGACCTGTGCGTCGGCAGCGTGGACGGCATGTTCACCGACGCGAAGATGCTGCTGAAGGGCGGCATGGAGCTCGTCGTCGCCGCCTGGACCGAGGCGCGATCGCACTTCGACTGGCAGGACATGGACCGCTACGTGCTCCACCAGGTCTCCGACGTGCACACGAACGCCTTCGTCGAGGCCATCGGCATCCCGCGCACGAAGGTCCCGACCACCTACCAGCGCTACGGCAACGTCGGCCCGGCGTCGATCCCGATCACCCTGGCCGACGAGGTCGACCGCGGCGGCATCACCCGCGGCGACCGCGTCTTCCTGGGAGGCGTCGGCTCCGGCATCAACACGGCGATGATGGAACTGCGCTGGTGAGGTCCGGCCTCCCGCGCGTCGCCGCCAGCACGGCCCCGGCGACGCTCCCGCCGCCCCTGCCCGGACTCGACCCGGCCTGGTCCCGTCTGGTCACCGTCCCCGCGTCGCCGGACGGCCGGCCGGGAGGCACGCACCACCCCGCGCGCACCTGGCACCTCCTCGACACGGCCGGTCAGCTCGAGGCACTCGGCGTCACCCCGGTCGGCACCCTGCTCTGCGTGCACGGCAACCCCACCTGGTCCTACCTCTGGCGGTCCGTCGCGGCCCGCACGCTCAGCGTCGCCCGGGCCGGTGGCCCGGCCTGGCGCGTGATCGCCGTCGACCAGCTCGACATGGGCTTCTCGGAGCGCACCGCCGACCAGCGCCGTCTGGCCGACCGCGTGCGCGACCTCGGCGCCCTGACCGACGAGCTCGGACTCGCCGGACCCGTCGTCACGCTCGGGCACGACTGGGGCGGCGTCGTCTCGCTCGGCTGGGCGGTCGACCACCCCGACCTCGTCGTGGGCGTGGCGACGTGCAACACCGCCGTGCACCAGCCCGACGACGCCCCGATCCCCGCACCGCTGCGGCTGGCCCTGCGTCCCGGCGTGCTCGGTCGCGGCACCGTCCTGACGCCCGCGTTCCTCGAGACGACGCTCGCCATCGCCCACCCGACGCTCGACCGGCCGACCGCCGACGCCTACCGGGCGCCGTACCGCGGAGCAGCCCGCCGCGGGGGCATCGGCGGGTTCGTGGCGGACATCCCCGTCGACGCCGCGCACCCCAGCGCGACCGAGCTCGACCGGATCGCGGCCGGTGTCGCGGCGCTCGAGGTCCCGGCGCTCGTCATGTGGGGACCACGTGACCCGGTGTTCCTCGAGCGGTACCTCGACGACCTGGCCGACCGGTTGCCGCACGCCGACGTGCACCGCTTCGAGGGTGCCGGTCACCTGCTGCCGGACGACGCCGACGTCGCGGGCACGGTGCTCGACTGGCTCGGCGACCGCCTGCCGGACGGGCACGCGCCCGGCGGCGGCGAGTCGAGCCTCCCGGCCGACGCCCGGACAGCCGACGCCCGGACGGCCGACGCCCGGACGGCCGACGCGAGCGACGCGACCGATGCGACCACCGAGGGCCCCGCGACCGACCGACCGCTCTGGGCAGCCCTCGACGACCTCGCGGACGACGCGAGCCCGGCGCTCGTCGAGATGGCCGCTCCCGGCGGCCCGCGGACGGTCTCGTGGCGGCTGCTCGCCCGCCGTGTCCGCGAGGTCGCCGTCGGTCTCGCCGACCTCGGCGTGCGTCCCGGCGACCGCGTCTCGTTGCTCGTCACGCCCGGGGCCGACCTGACGGCCGTCCTGTACGCCTGCGTCCGGATCGGTGCCGTGGTCGTCGTCGCGGACGCCGGCCTCGGTCTGCGCGGGCTCACCCGCGCCGTCCGCGGCGCCCGGCCGGACTGGGTGATCGGGGCGCTGCCCGGTCTCGGCGCTGCGCGCGCACTCGGGTGGCCGGGTCGACGCATCGCGACGGTCGCGCTCTCGGCCCCCGCGCGAGCGGTCCTCGGCGTGGAGCACACCCTGACCGAGGTCGCCCGACGTGGCGCCCGACGACTCGCAGCCGGAGCAGGCCTGCCCGCTGCACCGTCGCCGGACGCACCCGCGGCCGTCCTGTTCACCTCGGGCTCGACCGGTCCGGCCAAGGGCGTCGTCTACACGCACGGGCAGCTCACCGCGGTGCGGGACGTCCTCGCGGCGCAGTACGGTGTCGGCGTCGGCACGGGGCTGGTCGCGGGCTTCGCGCCGTTCGCCCTGCTCGGTCCCGCCCTCGGTGCCCGGTCGGTGGCCCCGGACATGGACGTCACCCGTCCGCGCACGCTGACGGCGTCGGCGGTGGCCGACGCAGTGGCCGCCGTGGACGCGACCGTGGTGTTCCTCTCACCCGCAGCGCTGGCGAACGTCGTCGCGACGGCACCGGCGCTGGCGGCCGGCGACCGCGAGGCCCTCGGTCGGGTGCGTCTGTTCCTGTCCGCGGGGGCACCGGTGCCTGCGGCGCTCCTCCGGGCGGCCACCGACCTCATGCCGAACGCAGCGGCGCACACGCCCTACGGCATGACCGAGGGCCTGCTCATGACGGACGTCGACCTGGACGGCATCCGGTCGGCGGGTTCCGCTCCCGACGACGGCATCTGCGTCGGTCGACCGGCGGTCGGTGTCCGCGTGCGGATCGCGCCGCTCGACGCCGACGGCGCACCGACCGGAGACCTCACGGAGCAGGCCGGCGTCACGGGCGAGGTGGTCGTCGCGGCCCCGCACGTCCGCGACCACTACGACCGACTCTGGCGCACGGACCGCGTCTCGCGGCTCGGGGTCGACGACCCGCGCGGGCACCGTACCGGCGACGTCGGGCACCTCGACGCCGACGGGCGCCTGTGGATCGAGGGCCGGCTCCAGCACGTCGTGACGACTCCGCACGGTGTCGTGACACCCGTCGGACCCGAGCAGCGCATCGAGCGCGTCGACGGTGTCGGCCGCGCCGGCATCGCGGGCACCGGACCGTCCGGCACCCAGCAGGTCGTCGCCGTGGTCGAGACCGTCCCCGCAGCCCGGCGTCCCGGCCTCGCGTCGGCCGAGCTCGCCGCCGCCGTCCGCGCCGCCGCCGGGGTCCCGCTCGCCGCGGTGCTCGTCGTCCCGGTGCTGCCGACGGACGTCCGGCACAACTCGAAGGTCGACCGCGCCCGGCTGTCGCGATGGGCGACGACGGTGCTCGGCGGCGGCCGGATGACCCGCCCGTGAGGGTCCTGGTCACCGGTGCCAGCGGCTTCCTCGGCCGGGCGACCGCCGCTGCCGTCCGGGACGCCGGGCACGACGTCCGCACGTTCCAGCGTCGGCCGTCCCGGGTCGACGGCGTGCAGGACTCGCTCGGCACGATGACGGACACCGCTGCGGTCGCGCGCGCGGTCGAGGGCGTCGACGCCGTGGTGCACCTGGCGGCGAAGGTCTCGCTCGCCGGGGACCCGGCCGACTTCGCGCGGGTCAACATCGCCGGGACGAGCGCGCTGCTCGACGCCGCGCGGGCCGCCGGGGTGGGGCGCTTCGTCTTCGTGTCGTCGCCGTCCGTGGCGCACACCGGGTCGTCGCTGGCCGGCGCCGCTGCCGACCCCGCCGAGCCGATGGCCGCCCGCGGGCACTACGCGCGGACGAAGGGCGCCGCGGAGCTCCTCGCGCTGGCGGCCGACGAGCCGGGCTTCGCGGTCGTCGCCGTCCGCCCGCACCTGGTGTGGGGACCGGGCGACACGCAGCTGGTCGGACGCATCGTCGACCGGGCACGTGCCGGCCGGCTGCCGCTCCTCGACTCGGGCGCCGCACTCATCGACACGCTCTACGTCGACAACGCGGCCTCGGCGATGGTCGCTGCGCTCGAGCACGCGGCGGACGACGCCGTGCACGGCAACGCCTACGTCCTGACGAACGGGGAGCCGCGGCCGGTGGGGGAGCTCCTGGCCGGCATCTGCACCGCGTCCGGCGTCCCCGCACCGCGGCGGCACGTACCCGCCGCCGTCGCCCGTGCAGCCGGGTCCGTGGTCGAGGCGGTGTGGCGGGTGCGTCCGGGGGCGGACGAGCCGCCGATGACGCGGTTCCTCGCCGAGCAGCTGTCCACCGCCCACTGGTTCGACCAGCGACGGACGCGCCACGACCTCGGCTGGTCCCCGACGATCACGATCGACGAGGGCCTGGCCCGCTTGGCGGCCGCCGCCGGACACTGACCGGTCGTCGGGCGGGCGGACCGTCAGCCGGTGAAGCGCTGCCAGAGCTCGGTGATGATCGGCCACACGTCGCCCGCGCGGTCCGCCGAGGCGATGGCGATCGTCACCACGGGGTAGGCCGTGACCGCGAGGCTGACCAGGACCGCGAGCACGACGGCGAACACCGACGTGACCGTGTGCCGTCGGGTCAGCGCCCAGAGCAGCAGGGCGAGGACCACCACCAGGCCGAGCACGGTGACGAGGGCGATCCGGACGAACGGGAACGGCACGAGCCCCGCTGTGGTGGCGGTCACGCCGCCGAGGAACCCGACGAGCGGCAGGTACCCGCCGAGGGCCACGGCGAGCACCAGCACGATGCCGATGCCCGACGTGGTCCAGACGCCGCGCGGGCGAGGACGCCGGGCGGTGGTGCCCCGGCGTCCCGCCCACGCGGTCATCGCTGTGCCTCGCCGTCGCCGCTGCGGTGGGCGGCGGCCTGGTCGTGGCGGGCGTCGGCCTCGTCGCGGACGACGTCCGCGGCGTGCTCGATGCGGTCGGCTGCCTCGTCCAGCGCGTCGGCGACCTGCTCGTCCGCGGCGGGTGCGCTCTCCGCCGACGGCTCGTCGGCGTCGGTGCTGCCCTCGCGACGTGCACCGTCCGCTGCGTCCTGCGTCGCGGTCACCGCGTCCTGCGTCGCGGTCGCTGCGGAGTCGGCGGCGTCCGAGGCCGCTGCGCCCGCGTCGGCCGCGGCGTCGGTCGCTGCCGAGGCAGCACCGGAGGCACGGTCGCGGACCTCCTGCGAGGCGTCCGCCGCGGCGTCCTTCGCCGCGCTGACGGCCCGCTTCGCCGCGTCGCCGGCGTCGGAGGACTTCTCCGCGGCACGCTCCGCCGCGTCGGATGCGGTCTCGCGCGCCGTGTCGACGGCGACGGCCGCCTTCGCCCGCGCGGTGTCCACGGCGTCGGACGCCCGCTCGCGCAGGTCCCCCGCGGTCTCCCGTGCCCGGTCGACGGCGTCGCCGGCGGCGTCGCGTGCGCGACCGGCGGCCTCGCGCGTGGCACCCGCCGCGTCCTGCGCGGCGTCCCGTGCACGCTCGGCGACCTCGGCGGCACCGCCGCGGACGTCCTCCGCGGCACCCGAGACGGCCTCCTTCGTGCGGTCCACCGCATCGCCCACGGCCTCCCGGGCCCGGTCGACGGGGGTCGGCTCGTCGTCGAAGGGTCCGTGCACGTCGAGCACGCGGACGTCGACCGTGGTGGGCTGTCCGGCGCCGAGCTGCGACACCGCGGCGGCCACCTGGCGGCGGACCTCCTCGGCGACCTCGCGGACGGGCTGCGGGTAGCTGATGACGACGGACACGGTCACGTCGAGCGTGCCGTCGTTGTCGTCGACCTGCACCCCGGGCGCTCCGGCGGTGCGGCCGAGCTGCGAGCGGACGCGGTCGGCGGCGCGGGCGACGAGCCCGCCCAGGTGGTGGACGCCCGGCACGCCGAGCGCCGTCTCCGCCGCGGTGCGGGCGGCGACCACCAGGGGCCCGGCATCCTCGGGGAGCGGGGTGGTCAGCTCGGGCGGCAGGTCGACCTCGGTGATCTGCGTCCGGGCGTTCGGATCGTGCTGCATGGCTTCCTCCTCTGTGAACAGGACGGCCGCCGCTCCACTCGGGGAGCGACGGCCGTGGTCCGCTGTTACTTGAAGACGTCCTTGACGTCCTCGCCGGTCTGCTTGGCGCTCGCAGCGGCCTGGTCCTTCTTGCCCTCCGCGACCTTCTCGTCGTTGTTCGTCGCGTTGCCGAAGGCTTCCTTGGCCTTGCCGGTCAGGTCCTGTGCGGCGTTCTTGATCTTGTCGTCGAGTCCCATGGTGGGTTCCCTTCTCGCTCGTGGGCTGGTGCCCGGTGGTGACGGTCGGGAGGCTCGGTCTGCCTCGTCCGACCGGGTTGCGGTGGTGCTGGTGGTGCGTTCGTGTCCGGCGTCGTCCGCCGGGTGCTGTCACTGGACGCGGGTGGTGCGTGCCAGTGCGGTGCGGGTGCCGCCGGTGAGGTGGACCAGGACCGGGATCTGTCGGCCGAGGGTGTGG
>NZ_JAURUY010000011.1:0-114072 GCF_030803485.1 Curtobacterium sp. 260
GTCAGCCATTGGTGTCTCCCTTCGAGAACCCGCCGGGACACGTTCCCAGCGGTTGCTGTTCACGGATGAGACGGGCTGACACCGAGATTCGTCACACGGGTCCGGTGTGATTCAGCGCCCTTCCAGGGAAAGCGCCAGAACGCCGGTTCTCCGTGTACCCCGACGGCGGAGGGTCAGCCGGTGCCGCCGATACCGGCCCCGGTGTTGCGCGACCCAGCGTCCCGCACGGAGCGCACGGAGCGCACGTACGCCATGGGCGACAGTCCGCACTCCTGTCGGAAGAGCTGCTGCAACCGGCGGGGACGCACCCCCGCAGCGTCCGCGATCTCGTCGACGGTCAGGTCGCCGTCGGCGTGCTCGACGATGTGCGCGACGGCACGTCGGACCCGCCAGGACGTCCGGCCGGAGTCGGGTCGCGCGGCCCGTGAGCCGCGCAGGGTCGCCGCGGGGTCCTCGCCGAAGCGCTCCCGGTAGGCCGCGGCGAAACGGCCGGGGTTGGTGAAGCCCCATCGTCGGGCGACCGGTGTCACGCCCTCGTCGCCGGCGGCGCGCAGCAGTTCACGACGGACGCAGTCGAGCCGGTGGTCGCGCATGAACCGGTTCGGTGTGGTGCCGAGCGTCCGCGCGAAGACGTCCTGCAGGCCGCGCTGGCTCAGTCCGCACGCGGCCGCGATCTCGGGGACGGACGGTCGGTCCTGTGCGTGTGCCTCGATGTGGCGGACCGCGTCGCGCAGCCGGTTCGCGACCGGGACGTCCTGGCCCCGGTTGCGGATCGGGAAGGTGTCGAGGACGACCACCGCGAGCCGCCGGTTCAGGGCCGTGCGCATCGGACCGACCACGCGGTCGTCGAGCAGTGCCGGCGCGAGGTCCTGCACCAGGCGGCGGAGCGGCTCGCGCCGGGCGATCGCCTCGTCCTGCTGGTCGAACAGCAGGGGGCCGTCCGGCAGGCGGTAGCCGAGCTCCGCGCCGACCGACCGGAGGAACGGGTCCGACACGTGCAGGCCGTTGTAGACGGTGTCGGCGGACTCGAACCGGTACGCCTCGGACGCCGAGGCGATGTAGGGGCTCCCCGGTTCGATCACCCGCGTCCGGTCCGCGAAGTGCATCTCGAGGCGTCCGCGGGTGAGCCAGAACACGACGTGGTCGTTGCGCGGGCCGATCACGCCACCGCGCCGTCCGCCCTCGGCGCGCATGGTGCGGAGCGTGACGTCGTCGTCGCCGACGATCGTGTACTCGTACCGGGTGCCCTCGGCGACGTAGGTCTCGGTACCGAGGTCGCGGCCGTTGTACTCCGCCGAGAAGATCCGGCCGTAGTCGGTGCCGTCGCTCTCGGTGAACCGCAGGCGGCGGTAACCGTTCGTCGACGAGGTGCTCACCCGCGCATCATGCCAGCACTGTCCGGGATGCGCGCTTCCGCGTCCCGGGTGGGCGCTGCCGGACGGGAGGCCTGTGGCGGCCGCGACACGAGCCTCCCGTCCGGTGGGTACCGGCTCGATCCGCGCCCCGGCAGGGATCCGTCGGCACGCGCCGACCCTCGCCCGCAGCGACGAGCGACCCCGGCGCACAATGACGAATTCTCAGACAACTCTGCGTCTCCTGTCGGCTCGGCGACCACGAAGTACCCCAGGGGGGTACCCTGTCGGGGAGCACGGAGGTCAGGATGCCAGCAGCACCGCACGCACACGTCGGGTACATCGAGGACAAGGACGACCTGCTCAAGCGGCTGCGTCGCGCGGAGGGGCAGGTCCGCGGGATCGCGCGCATGGTCGAGGACGAGACGTACTGCATCGACGTGCTGACCCAGATCTCCGCGGCGAACCGGGCGCTCGAACGGGTCGCCCTGTCGTTGCTCGAGGACCACCTGCGCCACTGCGTCGCCGAGGCCGTGGCCGAGGGCGGCGACGCCGCCGACGCGAAGATCCGCGAGGCGAGCGACGCCATCGCCCGACTCGTCCGTTCCTGACCCCACCGCACCACACACCGAGGAGGACCCATGACCACCGAGACCGTCGCCGTGACCGGGATGACCTGCGAGCACTGCGTGGCGAGCGTGACCGAGGAGGTCTCCGAGCTCGCCGGTGTGACCGACGTCGCCGTGGACCTCGTGCCCGGCGGGTCGTCGTCCGTCACCGTCACGTCCGACCACCGGATCGACGACCAGGCCCTCCGCGGCGCGATCGCGGAGGCGGGGTACGAGGTCGTGTCCCGGTGAGCGAGGGCGTCGTCGAGCTCGACATCACGGGGATGACCTGCGCCTCGTGCGCGAACCGTGTCGAGCGGAAGCTCGGCAAGCTGCCGGGCGTCTCCGCGACCGTGAACTACGCGACCGAGCAGGCGCAGGTGTCGGTGACCGACCCGGACACGGTCGACACCGCGGCGCTCGTCGCGGCGGTCGAGGCCGCCGGGTACGGGGCGACCGTCCACGTGCGGCAGCCGACTCCGGGCTCTGCCGACGACGTCGACGACGCCACCGGCCCCGACGCCGCGACCGCGCCCCTGCGGCAGCGGCTCGTCGTCTCCGCCGTCCTGGCGCTGCCCGTGGTCCTGCTCTCGATGGTGCCGGTCCTGCAGTTCCCGAACTGGCAGTGGGCTGCCCTGGCACTGGCGGCACCGGTCGCCGTCTGGGGAGCGCTGCCGTTCCACCGTGCCGCGTGGGTGAACGCCCGACACGGCGCCGCGACCATGGACACCCTGGTCAGCCTCGGCGTCGTCGCCGCGTTCGGCTGGTCGCTGTACGCACTGTTCCTCGGCGACGCCGGTGCCCCCGGCATGCACATGACCTTCTCGTGGTTCGCCACGGACCCCGAGGCGAGCGACCTCTACCTCGAGGTGGCCGCGGCCGTGACGGTCTTCATCCTGGCCGGCCGGTACATGGAGGCCCGGGCCAAGCAGCGGTCCGGGGCGGCGCTGCGCGCGCTGCTCGAACTCGGCGCGAAGGACGCGTCGGTGCTCCGCGACGGGCCGTCCGGTCCCGTCGAGACCCGTGTGCCCGCCGCGTCGCTCGTCGTCGGGGACGTCGTCGTCGTCCGACCGGGGGAGCGGATCCCGAGCGACGGCATCGTGCGCGAGGGCTCGTCAGCCGTCGACCTCAGCATGCTCACCGGCGAGTCGGTCCCGGTCGAGGTGCGACCCGGCGACCGCGTGACCGGCGCGACCATCGACGTCGGTGGTCGGCTCGTGGTCGAGGTCACCGCCGTCGGTGCCGACACCGAGCTCGCCCGGATGGGACGCCTCGTCGAGGACGCCCAGACCGGCAAGGCCGCGGTGCAGCGACTCGCCGACCGGGTCTCCGCCGTGTTCGTGCCCGTCGTGATCGGCCTCGCCGTGGTCGCGTTCGTCGGGTGGCTCGTCGCCGGCGGGTCCCTGACCGCTGCCGTCACCGCCGCGGTCGCGACGCTCGTCATCGCCTGCCCGTGCGCCCTCGGGCTCGCGACGCCCACCGCGCTGCTCGTCGGCACGGGTCGTGGCTCGCAGCTCGGCATCCTGATCGGCGGCCCCCAGGCGCTCGAACGCACCCGCGCCGTGGACACGATCGTGCTCGACAAGACCGGCACCGTGACGACCGGGGAGATGCGCCTGACGGCGGTCCTGCCGGTCGACGGCGCACCGGACGCCGACGGACCGCTGCTCGCGGTGGTGGCGGCGGTCGAGGACGGTTCCGAGCACCCGGTGGCGCGTGCGGTCGTCCGGGCCGCGCGGGACCGCGCACTCGACGTCCCGGTCGCGGAGCAGTTCGCCGCGACGCCGGGCGCGGGCGTGCAGGCCGTGGTCGACGGCGAGGTGGTCGTCGTCGGCACCGCCCGGTGGCTGGCGGAGGCGTGGGCCCTGCCGGTGGACGAGGCGCTGGCCGTGCAGGTCGCCGCTGCCGAGTCGGACGGCGGGACCGCGGTCCTCGTCGGCCGGGGCGGCTCGGTGCTCGGCGCCGTCGTCGTCGGCGACACGGTGAAGCCCGAGGCGCCGGAGGCCGTCCGGCGGTTCGTCGCGCTCGGCCTGCGCCCGGTGCTGCTCACCGGGGACAACGAGGGCGCCGCGCGCGCCGTCGCGGCCCGCGTCGGCATCGACGAGGTGCACGCGCGTGCGACCCCGGCCTCGAAGCTCGAGACCGTCCGGCGACTGCAGGCCGAGGGGCGGACGGTCGCGATGGTCGGCGAAGGGGTCAACGACGCGGCGGCGCTCGCGGCGGCGGACCTCGGCATCGCGATGGGGGCCGGCACCGACGCGGCGATCGCCGCGAGCGACATCACCGTCGTGAGCGGTCGGCTCACCGTGGTGGCGGACGCGGTCCGGCTGTCCCGGGCGACGCTCCGCACGATCCGCGGCAACCTGTTCTGGGCCTTCGCCTACAACGTCGCGGCGATCCCGCTCGCGATGGCGGGACTGCTGAACCCGGTGCTCGCGGGTGCGGCGATGGCGTTCTCGTCCGTCTTCGTGGTGACGAACAGCCTGCGCCTGCGTCGCTTCCGGGCCACCGCCGGAGCGCCGACGGTCCCGACGACGTGACCGCCGGGGCGGACGTGCGCGGTGCCTCCCGTGCGACTGTGCACGCCACCTGCCGGAGCGCACTACGCTCGGACGTGGTCCGCGACGCAGCGCTGCGGTGACCCGCGGTCCAGTACGTCCAGAAGGTACCCAGGAGGACCGAAGTGACCGAATCCGCTCCCGTCGACCCCACATCGACCGACGGCTGGAAGAAGCTCGCCGGCATCGCCGACGGATTCACCCCCGACCTGCGCGGTTGGTTCGACAGCGACCCCGGTCGCGCCGAGCGCTACACGTTCCAGGCCGCCGACCTGACCGTCGACCTGTCGAAGGGCCTCGTCGACGACGAGATCCTCGCCGCCCTGCTCCAGGTCGCGAAGGACACCGGCGTCGCCGAGCGCTTCGAGGCGATGCTCGCCGGCGAGCACATCAACGTGACCGAGGACCGCGCCGTCCTGCACACGGCGCTCCGCCGTCCGCGGGGCATCGAGCCGGCGCTCGTGGTCGACGGCCAGGACGTCGACGCCGACGTGCACGCCACGCTCGACAAGGTCTACGCCTTCGCCGAGCAGGTGCGCGACGGCTCGTGGACCGGTGTCACCGGCAAGCGCATCGAGACCGTCGTCAACATCGGCATCGGTGGCTCCGACCTCGGCCCGGTCATGGTCTACGAGGCGCTCAAGCCGTACGTGCAGGAGGGCCTCGAGGCGCGCTTCGTCTCGAACATCGACCCCGCCGACATCTACGAGAAGACCGTCGACCTCGACCCGGAGACCACGCTCTTCATCGTCGCGTCGAAGACCTTCGGCACGCTCGAGACCCTGACCAACGCCCGTCTCGCCCGCCAGTGGCTGTGGGAGCGCCTCGGCCTGACCGACGCGTCGGACGAGGAGAAGTCGAACGCCGTCGCCAAGCACTTCGTCGCCGTCTCGACCGCGCTCGACAAGGTCGCCGCGTTCGGCATCGACCCCGAGAACGCCTTCGGCTTCTGGGACTGGGTGGGTGGCCGCTACTCGGTCGACTCGGCCATCGGCACCTCGGTCGTCATCGCGATCGGCAAGGAGAACTGGGAGCAGTTCCTCGCCGGGTTCCACGCCGTCGACGAGCACGTCCGCACCACGCCGCTCGAGCAGAACGTCCCCGTCCTGATGGGCCTGCTCAACGTCTGGTACACGAACTTCCTCGGCGCGCAGAGCCACGCGGTCCTGCCGTACACGCAGTACCTGCACCGCTTCGCCGCGTACCTGCAGCAGCTCACGATGGAGTCGAACGGCAAGCGCGTCCGCTGGGACGGCTCGCCCGTCACGACGGACACCGGCGAGGTCTTCTGGGGCGAGCCGGGCACCAACGGCCAGCACGCGTTCTACCAGCTCATCCACCAGGGCACCCGCCTGATCCCGGCGGACTTCATCACCGTCGCGAAGCCGGCGCGTCCGCTCAAGGACGAGTCGGGCGACGGCAAGGCCGTGCAGCCGGGCCAGGACGTCCACGCGCTGTTCCTGGCGAACTTCTTCGCGCAGACCAAGGCGCTCGCGTTCGGCAAGACCGCCGACGAGGTCCGCGCCGAGGGCACCACCGACGAGGGCATCGTCGCGGCCCGCACCTTCACGGGCAACAAGCCGTCGACGTCGATCCTCGCGCCGGAGCTCACCCCGAGCGTGCTCGGTCAGCTCATCTCCCTCTACGAGCACATCGTGTTCACCGAGGGCACCATCTGGGGCATCGACTCGTTCGACCAGTGGGGTGTCGAGCTCGGCAAGCAGCTCGCGCTGCAGATCGCCCCGGCGGTCGACGGCGACCAGGACGCGCTCGCGTCGCAGGACTCCTCGACGAAGTCGCTCATCGCCAAGTACCTGGAGCTGCGCGGCGAGTAGCCCACGCACCTGACGACGGACGGGAGGCGCGGTGCCAGCTGGCACCGCGCCTCCCGTCCGGTGCGTGGTCGCGCTTGCCGCGGGGCGGCCTCGGCCCCGAGACTCGGCCTCGCGGACACCTTCGCGGCTCGCGAGCCGCGAACACGTCCGCCTGCGCGAGACTCGGCGGGCGTGCGACCAGCCGGCGTCAGCGCGCGAGCGGGTCGAGGTTGAGGGTCGTCCCCTCGTACAGGTACTGCTCGTCGCCGAACACCTGCACGTCGGCGTTCAACCAGACGAGCGCCTTCACGCTGATGCCGAAGCGTGCCGCGACGTCGCCGATCAGGTCGTCCGGCGCGACCGTGTAGGAGCGCGGCGCACCGGACGCCGTCGTCGCCGTGACCGGACCGGAGGCGTTCGACCGTGCTCCGCCGTCGACCGGGTGCACGTTCGTCTGCCGCTCGGGCACCGACCAGCGCACCGGCGCGACCGCGAGCACCTTGCCGGCCGCGATCTCGATCGGCAGGTCGGCCTGGCCGGGGTCGGCCGCCGAGGACACCACGAGCGTCACGAGCCCCGACGGGTCGACACCCGAGCCGTCGAGCGGCACGTCCTTCGCGACCGGCGCGGGGGTCGGACCGCCGAGCACGGTGTCGCCCACGCCGGCGTAGGTCAGGCCGTCGCCCACCGTCCGCTCGCGTTCGAAGAACCCGGCCCCGATCGGGACGGGCAGCGACGAGGTCACGCCGCTGAACTGTGCGGTGAAGGTGTCGTCGCCGTCCGCCACGACGCGGTAGTGGAAGTGGATGCTGCCCTTCGGTGAGGCGACGTCGCCCTCGGCCAGCACCGTCCCGGCCGGGATCGGGGTGAGCACGGGGTCGGGGACGGCGGCCTCGGACGCGACCGGGCTGGGCGCGCGCGGGGTCGCCGAGGCCTCGAGCCGGGCGGCGTCCGGGTCCTCGGTCGCCGTCGGCGACGGGGTGGACGTCCGGCTCGCCGTCGGCGGGGCCGAGGGCGCCGGGAGCGCTCCGTCGGACCCGCCGAGCAGCGAGCAACCGGACAGCGCGACGGCGACGACCAGAGCGGTGGCACCGGTCGCAACGGTTCGGTCCATGATTCCCCCTCGGTTCGAGATGCTACCGGCGGACCCGGCGCGGCAGGGAGCGGCGGCGAGCGGATGTGTCGAGGGACGTAGCTGTCGGCGCGAGCGGCTACCGTCGAGGCATGGACCGCCACGACATCCTCGCCGCCGCAGCCGCCGCCCACGCCGCTCGCATCGCCGAGGCGGGCGGTGACGACACGGCCGCCCGGCAGCGTGCCGCCGCCGTCGAGGGGCGCGAGCACGGGACGGACGATGCTTCGGCCGACGCCGTCCGCGCGGTCCAGCGCCGGCGTGCAGGAGAGGTCGAGCGGGCCGCTGAGCGCACCGAGGGCGCCCTCTCCGACTGGCACCGGATGGGCACCCGTCGCGGGGTCACACCGGACGAGCAGCTCCGGAGCGCCTGGACGGTGACCGGGGTCCCGGAGTCCGGCGCCGCACGCGCACTGGCGAACGTCCTGCTGTCCACCGCCGGGCACGCGGGTCGGGTGGCGGACGCGGCTCGGCGCAACCCGGCGCTCGGCGGGGCCGCGAGTGCAGCGGCCCGACGGACCGTCCGCCGCTACACCGACCACGGGGCCGGCATGGCTTCGCTCGGCGACGTGCTCGGCGACGGTCCGGCCGACTCCGACTGAGCAGCACCGGCCTCCGCCGACCGGTCGGAGGATCGGCCGGCCGCACGGGTGAGCGGTCCGGTCGACGGGACACGGAACGGGACACGATCGCCGCGCGCACCGTCGCGAGGTCCCCCGACGAAGGAGCCACGCAATGGTCGACACCGCGCCGACAGCACCGAAGGTCGCCCTCCCCCCGGTGGGGGAGGGCCCCCACCGCCGCCGTCTCGGTGTCCTGGCCCTCGTCGCGACCCTCGGCGGCCTCCTCTTCGGCTACGACACCGGTGTGATCAACGGGGCGCTGCTCCCGATGCAGCAGGAGCTCGGCCTGACGGACCTGACCGTGGGCGTCGTCACGAGCTCGCTGCTCTTCGGCGCTGCGGTCGGTGCGGTGCTCGGCGGTCGGATCGCGGACGGCTGGGGACGTCGGAGGACGATCGTCCTGCTCGCCGTGGCCTTCTTCGTCGGCACGCTGACCTGCGTCCTCGCCCCGACGTTCGGGGTCATGGTCGTCGGCCGGGTCCTGCTCGGGCTCGCGGTCGGTGGGGCGTCGACCGTCGTGCCCGTCTTCCTCGCCGAGCTCGCACCGTACGAGATCCGTGGATCGCTGTCGGGCCGCAACGAGCTCATGATCGTGATCGGCCAGCTCGCCGCCTTCGTGGTGAACGCCGTCATCGGCACCCTCTGGGGTGAGGGCGACGGCGTCTGGCGCGTCATGCTCGCCGTCTGCGCCCTGCCTGCGGTGGCGCTCTTCGTCGGCATGCTGCGCGTGCCGGAGTCGCCGCGGTGGCTCGCGTCGAAGGGCCGGTACGGCGAAGCCCGCGCGGTGCTCGTGCAGGTCCGCTCCGAGGAGCGCGCCACCGCCGAACTCGAGGCGATCGAGCGCGCGAACGAGCGCGAGGCGGAGGCCCGGCACGGCGGCGGGTGGCGCACGCTGCTCGGCAACGGGAGGCTGGTCCGGATCGTGCTCGTCGGGTCCGGTATCGGTGTCGCGCAGCAGCTCACCGGCATCAACTCGATCATGTACTACGGGCAGACCGTCCTGGTCGAGTCCGGCTTCCAGGAGTCGGCGGCCCTCATCGCGAACATCGCTCCCGGGGTCATCGCGGTGGTCGGCGGGGTGGTCGCCCTCGCCAACATGGAGCGCATCGACCGCCGCACGACGCTCGTCATCGGGTACTCGCTGACGACGGTGTGCCACTTCCTGATCGGCATCGCGTCGATGACCCTGGTCGAGGGCAGCCCCGCTCGACCCTGGGTGATCCTGGTCCTCGTCGTCGCGTTCGTCGGCTCGATGCAGACGTTCCTCAACATCGCGACGTGGGTGATCCTGTCGGAGATCTTCCCCACGCAGATCCGCGCGCTCGGCATGGGCATCGCCGTGTTCTGCCTCTGGACCGCGAACGCGTTCCTCGGGCTGACCTTCCCCACGATCGTCGCGGCGACCGGCATCACCGGCACCTTCTTCGGGTTCGCCGCGGTCGGCGTCCTGGCCCTGCTCTTCATCCGGAGGTTCGTGCCGGAGAGCCGGGGTCGCACCCTGGAGGAGGTCGAGCAGGGGCTGCCCACCGGCGACGTCTCCGCCGTCGCCGCGGAGCAGGCGCAGCGGTAGCCCGCGCTGCCACGCGGACGGACGCCGGGGGACGCATGCCCGACCGGGGCTCCGATCCGGGTGTGTACGGTGCACCGTTGTCGGGCGACAACGATCACGGGAGGCGCATGCGATGACCGAACTGCAGGTGGGCGACCTGCCGACGACGCTGACCGCGGTCTGCGCGGTGCTCCTCGTGGTGGCGGTCGGCTGCGCGCTCGTCGTCGCGGTCGACGTCGTCCGGCACCCGCCGCACATGCGGGTGATGGCGCTCGTCTGGCCGCTGACGATGCTCTTCGGCAGCGTGGTGTGGCTGGTCTTCTACCTCCGCCGGGGCCGCGCGACGGTGGGCGGTCACGGCCGGTGGGCGGGCACCGCGATCGACACGAGCCACTGCGGCGCCGGGTGTGCGCTCGGTGACCTCGTCGGCGAGTTCGGGCTCGTCGCCTTCCCGGCCCTCGGCACCCTCGTCGGGCTCGGCACGCTCTACCAGGACCGCATGTTCGCCGGGTGGATCATCGACTTCGTCATCGCGTTCGTCGTCGGTATCGCGTTCCAGTACGCGGCGATCGCGCCGATGCGCGGGCTCGGCTGGCGGGACGGGCTCGTCGCCGCGCTGAAGGCCGACACCCTCAGCATCACCGCGTGGCAGGTCGGTATGTACGGCGCGATGGCGGTGCTGCAGTTCGCGCTGCTGCCGGCGGTGCTCGGTGGCCGCGTCGGCGTGCTGACACCCGAGTTCTGGGTCGCGATGCAGGTCGCGATGGTCGCCGGGTTCGTCTGCTCGTACCCGATGAACGCGCTCCTGGTGCGGAAGGGGCTGAAGGAGGCGATGTGACCTGCGGCGCACACCGCGACGGACGGGAGGCACGGTGCCAGCTGGCACCGCGCCTCCCGTCCGTCCCGGGGTGCTGCACTGCTACGGGCGCAGCAGCACCTTGCCGACACGGCCGGCGGTGTCGCTGGCACGCGCTGCGTCGCGGGCGTCCTCGAAGACGAAGGTCTCGGAGACGGGGAGCGTCAGCGATCCGTCGAGCACGCGGGTGATGAGCTCGCCGAAGAGCTGGCCCTTGAGCTCGGCCGGCATGGTCTTGCTGACGACGGCGCCCCAGAACCCCTTGACGGTGAGCTGGCCGAAGATCACCTTGCCGGACGGGATCTCGAGCGTCGGCGACGCCATGGCGCCGAAGACGACGAGCGTGCCGTTCTCGCCCATGACCGAGGCGATGTCGCCCGCGGCCTTCCCGCCGACGGACTCGACGCCCGCGACGATCGGGGCACCGCCGGTGAGCTCGCGGACCTGGTCCTGCCAGCCCTCGGCGTCGGTGGCGACGATGCGGTCGATGCCCTGCTCCCGCAGTTCCTCGACGCCCTCGGCGCGACGGACCAGACCGATCACGTTGATGCCGCGAGCCTTGCCGAGCTGGGCGACCATGCGGCCGACGGCGCCGTTCGCGGCGTTCTGGATGATCCAGTCGCCCTCGTGCAGGTCGAGCGAGTGCAGCAGGCTGATCGCGCTGAACGGCATCGAGACGAGCTGCGCGGCGGACTCGTCGGGCATGGCGTCCGGCACGGGGACGAGCCCGGCGGCGTCGGCGACGTAGTACTCGGCCCAGACGCCGAAGGTGCCGCCCGCGACGCGCTGGCCGACCTGCAGGCGGTCGACGCCCTCGCCCAGGGCCTCGACGACGCCGAGCGCCTCGGTGCCGCTGGCCGCGGGGAGCTCGGGCTTGAACCCGTAGGTGCCGCGGATCGTCCACAGGTCGTGGTTGTGGATGGGGGAGAGCACCGTGCGGACGAGCACCTGGCCGGGGCCGGGCTGCGGGACGGGGCGCTCGGCGACGGTCAGGACGTCGGCCGGCTCACCGAAGGTCTCGTGGACGACGGCGCGCATGGTGGTGGGGGTGGTGTCGGTCATGGGTCAGTCCTCCGAGACGACGATGGTGACGTCGATGTTGCCGCGGGTGGCGTTCGAGTACGGGCAGACCTGGTGCGCGGCGTCCGCGAGGGCCTGGGCCTGGTCGTGCTCCAGGCCGGGGATGACGACCTCGAGCATGACGGCGAGCTGGTAGCCGCCCTGGCCGTTCGGGCCGATGGAGACGCGGCCACCGACGGTCGAGTCGGTGATCTTCACCTTCTGCGCGCGGGCGACGCCCTGCAGCGCGGAGTGGAAGCACGCGGCGTAGCCGGCTGCGAAGAGCTGCTCGGGATTGGCGCCGTTGCCGGAGCCACCCATCTCCTTCGGGATGGCGAGGTCGTGCTCGACGCGGCCGTCGCTGGTGGCGACGTGGCCGTTGCGGCCCTCACCGGTGGCGAGCGCCTCGGCGGTGTAGAGGACGTCCATGGGGGTCCTTCCTTCCTTCGTGGGGTCAGTCGTCCGACGCTGTGGGGGCGTCGGTGGTCGTGGTTCCGGTGTCGTCGGCCGCGGCGTGCATGGTCGCCGTCAGGCGCTGGAGCGTCGCGATGAGCTCGAGGGCGGCCTGCTCGTCGGACAGGCCCATCCCGGCGGCGATGCGCGCGGGGACGTGCGCGAGCTCGGGGCGGATCGAGCGACCGCGGTCGCCGAGCGTGACCGTCACGACGCGTTCGTCGGTGCTGCGGCGCTCGCGGCGGACCAGGTCGGCCTGCTCCATGCGCCGGAGCAGCGGCGACAGGGTGCCCGAGTCGAGCTGCAGGTGCTCGCCGAGCGTGGAGACGGTCTGGTCGCCCTCGATCCACAGGGTCACGAGGACGAGGTACTGGGGGTACGTCAGTCCCCAGGGCTCCAGCAGTGCGCGGTACGCCTGGGTGGTCGCCCGGGACGCCGCGTAGAGCGAGAAGCACACCATCTCGTCGGTCACCGGCATGCCCACCAGTGTGGCACGCAACTCGGTTGTGCACAACCAAGTTGTTCACAGCCGGGCACCGGGCGGTCGCGCGCACGGCCGGTTAGGCTGACCTGAGCCACGATGACCAGCAACGACACCGACAGCACCGCGACCCCGGGAGCAGGACCCAGCCTCCGCACCGGGTCAGCGTCGTCCCACGGCAAGACGATCCTGATCGGCGAGCACGCCGTGGTGTACGGCGTACCCGCGCTCGTGCTCCCCGTGCTCGACGTGCGGGTGACCGCGACGGTGACCCCGGTGGCACCCGGCGACGGCAGCCGGCTCGAGTCGACCGTGCACACCGGACCCCTCGACACCGCACCGGCGGCGGTGCTGCCGACGGTGACCGCCGTGACCGCGACGCTCCGGCACCTCGGCGCCGAGGAGCAGCACGTGCACGTCCGGGTCGACAGTGCCGTGCCGACCGCCCGGGGCATGGGTTCGAGCGCCGCCGTCGCCGCCGCCGTGACCGCCGCCGTGGCCGACGTCTTCGGTCGGACCCTCGACCCCGAGGAGCACCACGAACTCGTGCAGGAGTGCGAGCGCGTCGCCCACGGCCGCCCCTCCGGACTCGATGCCCGAGGGGTCGTCGCCGAGGTGCCCGTGTGGTTCGAGGGCGGCGTGGTCGAGCCCGTCCCGCTCGGCGCGGTGTTCACCTTCGTCGTCGCGGACACCGGTGTCCCGGGGCACACGCGCGAGGCAGTCGCGGCCGTCCGGGAACGGCACGACGCCGACCCCGCCACGGTCGACGGCGTCGTCGATGCCATCGGCGCCCTCGCGCGACGCGCACGGGGGACACTCGAGGATGGCGATGCCCAGGCCCTCGGTGCCACGATGGACGCCGCGCACGAACTGCTCACCGAACTCGACGTGTCGAGCGCGGACCTCGACCGGCTCGTCGACGCCGCACGCTGTGCGGACGCCCTCGGCGCGAAGCTCACCGGCGGTGGGCGCGGCGGATGCGTCCTCGCGCTCGTCGCGGACGGGGAGCACGCCGACCGCGTGTCCGCCGCACTCCGTGCCGCGGGCGCGACGGAGACCTGGACCACCACGATCGGAGCCCGCGCTTGATGACCGCCACCGCCGTCGCGCACCCCAACATCGCGCTCGTGAAGTACTGGGGCAAGGCCGACGCGCAACTCGCCCTGCCCGCCACCGGCAGCGTGTCGATGGGCCTCGACGTCTTCCCGACCACGACGACCGTGACGCTCGACGCCGCGGCGGACGCCGACTCGCTCGTGCTCAACGGCGGCGCGGCCCCCGAGGGTGCGCTGCTCCGCGTGCAGCAGTTCCTCGACCTCGTGCGCGAGCTCGCCGGGTCGTCCGACCGCGCGGCCGTCGTCTCCGAGAACACCGTGCCGACCGGCGCCGGGCTGGCCTCCAGTGCGTCCGGCTTCGCGGCCCTCGCGACCGCGGCGTCGGCGGCCTACGGGCTCGACCTGTCCGAGCGCGACCTCTCCCGGCTCGCCCGACGCGGTTCGGGGTCCGCCACGCGCTCGATCCCCGGCGGTGTCGCGGTCTGGCACGCCGGCGACGATCAGGGCTCCTACGCCGAGCGCGTCCCCGCCCCGCCGATGGCCATGGTCGTGGTGACGATCTCCGCCGGCGAGAAGGCGATCGGCTCGCGCGAGGCGATGCGCCGGACGATCGCGACCTCGCCGTTCTACCCGGCGTGGGTGACGTCGACGACCGAGACCGTGGGGGAGATGCTCGACGCCTGCGCCGCCGGTGACTTCACCCGGATCGGGGAGCTCACCGAGAGCAACGCGCTCCGCATGCACGCGACGATCGAGGGCGCCTTCCCGCCCATCCGGTACCTGAACGCCCGCAGCGTCGCCGTGTTCGACGCCGTCGCCGAGCTCCGTGCCGCCGGGACCGAGGCGTACGCGACCGCCGACGCCGGCCCGAACGTCGTGGTGCTCACGAAGCCCGAGGACCGCGGTGCCGTCGCCACGGCGCTCGCCGGTCTCGGAGACGTCATCGAGTCGGGCACCGGACCAGGCGCACGCGTCGTCCGCTCCGAAGGGACGGAGGCACCCGGAGTGGGTGCCGTCCGACCGGAGGAGACCGCCGAGTGATCGAGTTCCGCGCCCACGGCAAGCTGTTCGTCGCGGGCGAGTACGCCGTCGTCGAGCCCGGGCAGCCGTCCGTGCTCATCGCTCTCGACCGGGCCATCACCGCCCGGGTGCGCGAGGGCCACGGCTCCGGGAGCGTGCACTCCGAGGAGTACGGGCACCTCCCGCTGACGTGGACCCGCGACGAGGACGGCCTGGCGCTGGACCGCGAGCACCACCCCTACGACTACGTCATGGCGACGATCGACCTGGTCGAGAAGCTCCGGGCCGAGCGTGGGATCGCACCGCGGTTCCACGACCTCCGCATCGAGAGCCAGCTCGACGACGCCAGCGGTCGGAAGTTCGGGCTCGGATCCTCGGCCGCGGTCACCGTCGCCACGGTCGGCGCACTCGACCGGTTCTACGGCATCGGGCTCTCGCAGCGGGACCGCTTCCGGGTCGCGCTGCTCGCGACCGTCCGGGTCAACCCGCGCGCGTCCGGCGGCGACCTCGCCGCGAGCACCTTCGGCGGCTGGCTCCGCTACAGCGCACCGGACCGCGAGCGCCTGGTGGCCATGCTCGACAGCCGTTCCGTGACCGCCATCCTCGACGACACCGACGCCTGGACCGGCTTCGACGTGCAGCGCCTGCCCGCGCCGGCGGACCTCGAACTCCTGGTCGGCTGGACGGGCTCGCCGGCGTCGACGACGAAGCTCGTCAGCGTGGTCCGGAAGCACCGCAACGGCGGGTACCAGGCGTTCCTCGACGACAGCCGCGCCTGCGTCGACGACCTGACCACGGGCCTCCGGACCGGCGACGCGGCGATGACGCTCGATGCCCTGCGGCGCGCCCGCGTGCTCATGCAGCGCCTCGGCGCGTCCGTCGGCTCGCAGATCGAGACCGAGCGGCTCGCGACCCTGTGCGACGTCGTCGAGTCGGCCGGCGGGGCGGCGAAGCCGTCCGGTGCCGGCGGCGGCGACTGCGGCATCGCGCTCGTCCCGGCGGACACCGACCTCGCCGGCATCCACCGCGCCTGGGAGGCGCACGACATCAGACACCTCAGCGTCGCGGTGCAAGCGCCCGAAGGGAGCGTCGAATGACCGACCTGCTGACCCCGGTCCCCACGAAGTGGGTGGGGCCGATCCGCGTGAGCGGCAACGCCGTCGAGGGCGAGCACGAGGTGCCCCTCGCCACGTACGAGTCGCCGCTGTGGCCGTCCGTCGGTCGCGGTGCCCGCATCTCGCGCATGGTCGAGGGCGGCATCGTCGCGACCGTCGTCGACGAGCGCATGACCCGCTCGGTCGTCGTGAAGGCCGACAGCGCCGCCGCTGCGCACATCGCGGCAGGCCGCATCCTCGCGCGCCAGGACGAACTCGAGCAGATCGTCGCCGGGCAGAGCCGCTTCGCGAAGCTCATCGAGGTGCACCCCGAGATCGTCGGCGACCTGCTGTTCCTGCGCTTCGCGTTCACCACGGGCGACGCCTCCGGCCACAACATGGTGACGCAGGCGGCGGACAAGCTCCTGCCCGCGATCCTCGCGTGGGAGCCGGGCCTGCGCTACGTCAGCGTCTCGGGCAACTTCTGCACGGACAAGAAGGCCACCGCGGTGAACGGCATCCGCGGTCGCGGCCGGAACACGATCGCCGAGATCGTGATCCCGGGGGAGATCGTCGAGAAGCGGCTGCGGTCGAGCGCTGCGCGGATCGCGGAGCTCAACGTGGCGAAGAACCTGGTCGGCTCGACCATCGCCGGGGCCCTGCGCTCCGCGAACGCGCACTACGCGAACATGCTCCTCGGCTTCTACCTGGCCACCGGGCAGGACGCCGCCAACATCGTCGAGGGCTCGCAGGGCATCACCTACGCCGAGGCCCGCGGTGACGACCTCTACTTCTCCACGGCGCTGCCGCACCTCATCGTCGGCACGGTCGGCAACGGCAAGGGCGGGGACCTGCCCGTCGTCGAGGACGCCCTGGTGCGCCTCGGCTGCCGTGAGGACCGGGAGCCCGGTGCCAACGCCCGCCGCCTGGCCGCCCTGTGCGCGGCGACGGTGCTCTGCGGTGAGCTGTCCCTGCTCGCCGCCCAGACCAACCCGGGCGAGCTGATGGCGGCGCACGTCGCCATGGAACGTCGCGGGTCGAAGCCCGCAGGAGGTGCAGCATGAGCGCCCAGCAGCGCGACGCACGGCAACCGCTGTCCGTCGGCATCCACGACATCGCGATCGCGACCGGCCACCACGTGCTCGAGCTCGACGACCTGGCCGAACGGCTCGGCGTCGACCCGGCGAAGTACCACGTCGGCATCGGGCAGGACGCGTTCAGCGTGCCCGCGCCCGACGAGGACATCGTCACCATGGGTGCCGCCGCCGCGAAGGAGGTCATCGACCGCCACGGCGTCGAGGGCATCCGCACGGTGCTGTTCGCGACCGAGTCGGGCGTCGACCAGTCCAAGGCCGCCGGTGTCTACGTGCACGGGCTCCTCGGCCTCCCGCAGAACGTCCGCGTGGTCGAGCTGAAGCAGGCCTGCTACGGCGGGACCGCCGCCGTGCAGCTCGCCCTCGGCATCATCGCGCGCGCACCCCACGAGCGGGTCCTCGTCATCGCCGCCGACGTCGCCCGGTACGACGTCGACACCGCCGCCGAGCCCACCCAGGGCGCCGGGGCCGCCGCGATCCTGGTGTCCGCGGACCCCGACCTCATCGAGATCGAGCCCGCCGCGGGCGTCTTCACCGCCGACGTCGACGACTTCTGGCGGCCGAACGACCGCTCGACGGCGCTCGTCGACGGCCGGCTGTCGGTCAGCGCGTACGTCGACGCGTTCGTCGGGGCGTGGGACGACCTGGCGTCGCAGGGCGGCCCGGCGTACGAGGACATCGTGCGCTTCGTCCACCACCAGCCGTTCACGAAGATGGCGCTCAAGGCGCACCGGAAGCTCACGCAGCACGTCGGGGTGCCCTTCGACGAGTCCGAGCTCGCGATCGGCTTCACCTACAACAAGCAGACCGGCAACACCTACACGGCGTCGCTCTGGATCGGCCTCGCGGCGCTGCTCGACCTCGACGACGACCTGGGCGGCGAGCGGATCGCCCTGTTCAGCTACGGCTCGGGCAGCGTCGGGGAGCTCATCACCGGGATCGTCCGGCCCGACCACCGCTCCCACCGCCGCGAGGGCCGGGTCCGCGCACTGCTCGCGGCGCGCACCCCGCTGACGGTCGACGCCTACCGGGAGCTGCACGCTGCCGGTGCCGCCACGAGCGAGGACGTCGAGCGGCCCCGCGTCACGGCTGCGCCGTACCGCTTCGCGGGTGTGCGCGGCGGTGCGCGGCACTACGAGGCGACCGCGCAGGACTGACGCGACCCCACGACGGCCGGGAGGCGCGGTGCCGGCCGGCACCGCGCCTCCCGTCCGTCCCGCACCCGGCCCTCGCTCGCCGGCACGGTGTAGAAGGATCCTCATGGGTCAGATCGTCTACGACGGTGAGGTGCTCGACCTGCGGGTCGACGACCGCGCGCTCACGCACCTGCAGATCGTCATCGTGAACATGCTGCGGCGCGACCACCGCTTCGTGTTCTCGTGGAAGGACGACGTGCTCCACGGCGACGGGCGCAGCTCCGTCTGGCTGCACCCGAACGTCAGCCTGCGGTTCACCTTCGCGGGCAGCCGGGTGCCCGCGATCAACCGCAGCTGGCTCGAGGAGCTCTACGCGGCGGCGACCTCCGGTGCCGGGCTCGTGCTCGTGCCCGAGCCACCGGACACGAGCACCGCGGCGGACTCCGCGTGGTCCCGGGCGGTCGTCCCGGGGGCGGCGGAGTCCGCGTCCGCCGGCGACACGGAGTAGCACAGCGGCGGAGCCGGGTCAACGGGTTCCGGCCGTCGCAGGCGCCTCCGTAGGGTACGGGTGCCGCGGGACGCACAGTCCCCACGGCCGGCGTCAGGGAGCCGGCCGGCTGCGACCGCGGACGGAGGGAACCGCATGTCCGCGACGGAGGACACGGTCGACGACCGCGCCGGGACGGTCGTCGAGGTGGAGTGTCGACACGAGATCTGGATCAGGGGTCTCCTGGTCGAGCCGGACGGGTGCGCGCTGTACTCGGACTTCTTCGTCGTGCGGGATGCGGAGTCGGTCGCCGTCACCGGGTGACCGTCCCTCGGGTGCCCCGGCCGTCGGTCCCTCGGCGGCCGGGGCACGCCTCGGCGGCGGCGCCGCTCAGTAGACGTCGCGGACGTAGCGCTTCGCGCGCCGCAGGTCCGCCAGGTACGCCTGCGCGTCGTCGTCCCCGCGGCCCCGACCGGTCGCGATGACCTCCAGGAGCGCCTGCTCGACGTCCTTCGCCATGCGCGAGGCGTCGCCGCACACGTACACGTGCGCCCCGTCCTCGAGCCACCGGAAGAGCTCCGCCGCCTGCTCGCGCATCCGCGTCTGCACGTAGACCTTCTCGGCCTGGTCGCGCGAGAACGCCAGGTCGAGCCGGGTGAGCACGCCCGACTCCTGCATCGCGGTGAGCTCGTCCTCGTACACGAAGTCGGTCTCGCGGTGCTGGTCGCCGAAGAACAGCCAGTTCCGCCCGGTCGCACCGGCCGCTGCCCGCTCGTGCAGGAACCCACGGAACGGAGCGATGCCGGTGCCGGGGCCGATCATCACCATCGGGGCGTCGCCGTCGGCGGGGACCCCGAACGCGGCGTTCGGCTGGAGGTACACGTCGACCTCACCGTCGGCCTGCACCCGGTCGGCCAGGTACGTCGACGCGACGCCGGCGTGGGACCGGTGCGCGTCGCCGTAGCGGACGGACGCGATCGTCAGGTGGATGCGGTCCGGGTGCGCCAGCGGGCTCGACGAGATCGAGTACTGCCGCGCCTGCAGCCCGCGGAGGTTCGGGAGCAGCTCCTCCATCGACGGCGCCGCGGTACCGGCGTCCCGGAGCAGGTCGAGGACGTCGCGGCCCCAGAGCCACCGGTCGAGCTCGTGCTTGTCCCCGTGCGACACGACCGCCGCGAGCTCCGACGCCGGTGCGCGCTGCACGAGGTCGGCCACGAGGTCCTTCGACGGCGTCCGGATCTCGCGCTCGGTGCGCAGGACCTCGGCGAGCGGCCGTCCGTCGAACACGGCGGCCCCGTCGGCCCCGAGGTGCTCGAGCAGCTGGTCGACGAGCGCGGGGTCGTTGTGCGGTACCACCGCGAGGGCGTCGCCGGCGCGGTACTCGATGCCCGAGGTGCCGAGGTCGAACTCGACGTGCCGGATCTCCTTCGCGCTGCGCGGCGAGGAGAGCAGCCGGTTCACGACGAGCGGGGCTCGGTACGGGTTGCGCTTGTTCCACTGCGATCCTGGCCGGGAGGCGCGGCTCGCCTCCGACGCGCCCGCTGCGGCGGACGACGTGGACGCGGCTGCGGCGGGGCCGCCCGCCCCGGGCTGCACTCCGGCCTCGGCCGCCAGCCGGTCGAGGACCGCCGCGCTCCAGAGCGCCGCGGGGTCCTCGAAGTCGACGTCGCAGTCGACGCGGTCGTGGATGCGGGTCGCGCCGAGCTGCTCGAACCGCAGGTCGAGGAGCTTCCCGGCCTGGCAGAACTCGTCGTAGCTCGTGTCGCCGAGCCCGAGCACCGCGTACTGCAGCCCCTCGAGCCGGGGGACCGTCGAGGCCTGGACCGCGTCCCAGAAGAGTCCGGCGTTGTCGGGCATCTCGCCCTCGCCGTACGTCGAGGTGACGACGAGCACGTGCGACATGCCGGCGAGCTGCTCCGGCGTCACGGCGTCGAGCGGTGTCGCCCGTCCGCCGAGCCCGCGGGCCTTCGCGCCGGCGACGAGCTCGTCGGCGAGGAACTCGGCGTTGCCGGTCTGCGTCCCGAAGAGCACGTCCACCGTCGTGGTCGGGGCACCGCCGGTGGCACGCTTGCCCGCGGCCGCGATGCCGGCGATGAACCCGGCGAGCCACGACTCCTGCGCTGCCGAGAACGGGGCGTCGACCGGGATCAGCTGCCCGGTGGGGGGAAGCGTGCTCATGCCGACACCGCCTCGAGGGGGGCCTGCGGGGCGCGGGCGGCGATGTCCTCGAGCGCCGCGGTCGCGAGCAGCTCGTCGAAGCGGGCGGCGCGGACACGGCCGGCGTTCTTGGCGTTCTGGTGCATAATCCACCCCGTGGTGCCGGGCATGTCCGCGCTGCGGTTGTTCCGCTGTGCGAGGGCACGCTTGGCGTCGTCGAGCCGCTTGACGGCGATGAGGGTCGCGAGCTCGTCGTCGGCGAACCGGTCGAACGTGCCGCGGAGGTACTTCACGACGCGCTGCTTCACCTGGAAGTCCTCGGTCAGGACGAGGTTCCGCACCGCCTCGGCCACCCGGGGGTCGCTCGGCGCGGCACCCGGCACACGTTCCTGCGCGACGTCCTGCGCCACCCCGAGCACCGTGTACGACGACAGCAGCGAGAACGTGTCCTCGCCCTGGTCACCCAGCGCCGGAGCGCGGCCGTCGAGCACCGTCCGCTGGTCGCGGTAGTCCACCTTGAACGCCCGGAGCTTGTCCGTCGCCACCGAGGTCGCGAGCTCGTCGAGGAGCTCGTTCCGCGTCGCGGCGGCGAGGATCTCGTCGGCGTCCTGGCTGAGCAGGAGCGCGCGCGGCATCCCGACGAACACGTGCTCGCGAGTGGTCGCCCAGTCCGCGAGCAGCCGCTCGGCGAGGGCGGACCCGGTGGCCTCGAGGTGCCACTCGAGCAGCAGCTTCGCCGCGGCCTCGTGGAACGCACCGCGCTCGGTCTCCGTGACGGGGAAGACGAGGAGCGAGTCGGTGCTCGCGCGCTCGGTCACCGCTCCCGACGGGTCGTACTGGTACAGGAACCCGCCGGACATGCCGTTGCCGAGGCCCTTGCCGTAGCCGCCGAGGTTGAGCACGGCGCCGCCGGTCATGTACTCGCAGCCGAAGTCGCCGAGGCCCTCCACCACCGCCGTCGCGCCCGAGTTCCGGACGGCGAACCGGTCGCCGGCCTCGCCCTCGACGAACGTGCGTCCGCCGGTGGCGCCGAACAGCGCGAAGTTGCCGACGAGGACGTTGCCGCCGCGCTCGGCGCTCCCGCCGCCCGGGGCACGGACGACGATGCGTCCGCCGGACTGGCTCTTGCCGACACCGTCGTTCGCCGTGCCGGTGTGCTCGAGCGTCGTGCCGTCGTTCGTGAAGACGCCGTACGACTGCCCGGCAGCGCCGTGGGTGCGGACCGTCACCGCGCCGTCGACCAAGCGACGGCGACCGCGGTCGTCGGTGGTGACCGCCGGGTGCGCGGACAGGTCGACGCCGCGCAGCTCGTGGTTGAGGATGCGCTCGACGTCGATCCCGAGCTGCCCGCCGACCGACTTGTCGGCGTTGCCCAGGCCGATGCCGTCCACGGTCAGGGCGTGCTCGTGCCCGTCGACGAGCGCGGCCCGCACCTGGTCGATCAGGGCGTCGTCGGTGCGGTAGTCCTTCTCGAGGTACTCGGGGTCGGTGACGACCTTCTCGGGCACCTGCGCGAGCAGGTTCCGCACGTCCAGCCGGCCGACGGACGCCGGGTGGTCGAGGAGCTGCAGCAGGTCGGTGCGCCCCCGGGCCTCGCGGAGGGACTGCAGGCCGAGGCGCGCGAGGATCTGCCGGACGTCGTGCGCGATGTTGAGCAGGTACTGCGCGAGCGCTCGGGGGTCGCCCTCGAAGGCCTCGGCGTTCGTGGTCAGGCCCGCCGGGCACTTCACGTTGCAGTTCTTCGCCATCACGCAGCCGAGCATCATGAGCGCGGTCGTGCCGAACTCGAACGAGTCCCCGCCGAGCAGCGCGCTCGTGACGACGTCCGAGCCGGTCTGGTGCGCACCGGAGCAGCGGAGCGTGACCTTCTGGCGCAGGCCGTTCGCGACGAGGGCCTGGTGCACCTCGGCCACACCGATCTCCGCGGAGCGTCCGGCGTACTTCAGGCTCGTGACGGCCGCGGCGCCGGTGCCGCCGGTGTTGCCCGCGACGTTGATGACGTCCGCGCCGGCCTTCGCGACGCCGACCGCGATCGTGCCGATGCCCTCGGAGGACACGAGCTTCACGACCACCCGGACCCGGGCGGCCTTGCAGTCGTGGATGAGCTGCGCGAGGTCCTCGATCGAGTACGTGTCGTGGTGCGGCGGCGGCGAGATGAGCTCGACGCCGGGCGTCCCACCCCGGGCCGCGGCGATGTCCACCGTGACCTTGGGCGCGGGGAGCTGTCCGCCCTCGCCGGGCTTGGCGCCCTGGCCGATCTTGATCTCGAGCTCCTCGAGCATCGGGTCGGCCAGGTAGCCCGCCCAGATGCCGAACCGACCCGAGGCGAACTGCTTGATGCGCGAGCCGCGGATCGTGCCGTAGCGGGAGTGGTGCTCGCCGCCCTCGCCCGAGTTCGACATGCCGCCGACCATGTTCGTGCCGTGGGCGACGGCCTCGTGCGCGGTCGCGACGAGGGCGCCGTGGCTCATCGCACCGGACGCCAGGGTCCGGGTGATCTCGTGCGCGGGTTGGACCTCGGCCACGTCGACGCTCGCCGGTGCCTGCTGCAGCAGGCCGAGCAGGTCGGCGGCCGCACCGGTGGCGCGCAGCGTCACCCGATCGTCGGCGACGACGTCGACGTCGACCGTGCCGGGGTGCAGCAGGGCGAGCCCGTCCGCGAGGGCCCGGTGGCGCAGTGCGCCCGTGGGCCCCGTCGAGGTGAGCCGCAGGGTGAAGCGGGTCGTGCCTCCCGGCAGGGCGTCCTCCGAGGAAGACCGCGAGCCGGACAGCCCGCGCACCGTGATGCTCGCGTTCCCGGTGGTCGAGAAGCGGCCGAGCTCGCGCGCGAAGTCCGGCGCCTCGTCGATGCCGGTGACGTCCGCGGGCAGGGCGAGCACGTCGCGCAGGGCCGCCGGGCGGCGGGAACGCTCGTCGTGCGTGGTCTGCAGGAACGTGACGTAGCCCGGCGTGATGCGGTGCGCGTCGATCTCGGCGTCGCTCAGCCGGTCGTAACCGGTGTTCCGGTACGCCGTGTCCGAGATGCCGAACGAGTCGTCGAGCTGCCGGAGCGTGAGCAGCCGCAGCGCGTCGGAGTCACCGGAGCGCTCGAAGGCCGGGCGCTCCTCGGTCATGCCGCCGAAGCCGCGGACGCTCGCGACGCCGAACGAGTGTCCGGCGCCGTCCGACCGCTCCTTGAACAGGCCGAGCAGGGGGACCTGGCCCTCGGTGGCGACCGAGCGCGCGCGCTCGTGCCACTCGGTGGACGCCTGGGCGATGCGGGCGAAGCCGACACCGCCGACCGGAGCGGCCATGTGCGGGAAGACCCGGGCGAACAGGTCGTCGCCGGTGTCGAGGTAGTTCGGCTCGAAGAACTCGCCGCCGATGTAGCTCTCGGCGGTGCACAGGCCGACGCGGCCCATCGTCTTCGCCAGCGCCTTCTCGGCCGCCTTGCGGAAGCGCTTGAGGGCGGCATCCGTCTCGGTGAGCTCGCCGGCGGGTGCGGGGGCGGCGGGGTACTTCTCCTCCGCGCGGAGCCGGGCGGACAGGCTGTACACGGCCGAGGCCCCGAAGCCCAGGGCGGTGGCCACGTGGTGCGAGGACGGCAGCTGGCCGGACTCGGCGACCACGGACACCCGCAGGCGCAGACCGGTCTCGATGAGCCGCTGGTTGACGGCGGCGACGGCGAGGATCACGGGGAGGGGTGCGTGCGTCGACGACACCGAGCGGTCGGTCAGGACCGCGATCCCGCCCTGGCGCTCGGCGAAGGCCACGACGGCACCGGCGAGCCGTTCGGTCGCGGTACGCACGGCGTCCGCGTTCGCCTGCTCGTCGTCGACGACCGGCACGTAGAGCATGTCGAACCGTTCGAGCGGCACGATCGTCTGGTCGCGCAGGCGGACCATGTCGAGGTGCCCGAGGACGGGGGAGTCCACGACGATCTGCCGGCTCGACGTGCCGGACGCGCTGCCCGTACCGTCCGGCTTGCTGCCGAGGGCGACCCGCATCGACATGCCGTCGGCCTCGCGGATCGAGTCGAGCGGCGGGTTCGTCACCTGGGCGAAGCGCTGCGAGAAGTACTTCGCCATGCCGCCCTCGGTGTCGCTCAGCGCGTTGATGGCGTTGCCGTAGCCCATCGCCGAGATGCGCTCCGAGCCGGTGGCGAGCATCGGGTCGAGCATGAACCGGAAGCTCTCCTGGTTCAGCGAGTACGCCACGTAGCGGCCCGCGAGCGACAGGTCGCCGTCGTAGCCCAGCGTGCTGGTGCCGCGGTCGTAGGCCGGCGCCGGCAGGTCGTCGAGGTGCACGCGGGCGGCGTCGAGCAGCGTCCCGTAGTCGCGACGGGCGGCGAGCATCCGCAGGACCTCGTCCGTGCGCATCACCGACCCGGTGCGGTGGTCGACGACGAGCATGCCGCCGGCCTCGATGCGACCGCGGTGCACGACCTCGTCGGCCGGGAACGTCACCTGGCCGGACTCGGACGCCACCATGAGGTACTCGTCCGTCTGCACGGTCCGCAGAGGACGGAGCCCCAGTCGGTCGAGCCGCGCGCCGACGACGTCGCCGTCGCTGAAGATCACGGCAGCCGGGCCGTCGTTCTTCTCCTCGTACAGCGAGAAGTACTCGAGCATGTCCCGGACGTCGGCCGTCAGGGTGCGGTCGTTCTCCCACGCCGGCGGCATGAGCGTGACGACGGCCTCGACGATCTCGAGCCCGTCGTCGAACACGCGGCTCTGCAGGGTCTGGTCGAGCCGGCTCGAGTCCGACTGTCCGGGAGGCCGGACGATGCTGCGGGTGCGGGCGGCGGCGAGTGCCTCGTCCGACAGCCGGTTCTTCCGGTCGGTGTTGAGCTCACCGTTGTGCGCCATCAACCGGAACGGCTGCGCCATGGTCGGGTGCGGCTCGGTGTTCGTCGAGAACCGCGTGTGGAAGTAGAGCGTGCGCACCGAGTGCCGCGGGTCCGTGAGGTCGCGGAAGTACGAGATCACCTCGCCCGAGTTCAGTCGGCCCTTGAGGATCTGCGTGCGGGCACTGAGCGACAGCGGGTAGAGCGCGGCGTGCGGGGCACGGGCCTCGGCCGCCTGCGTGTAGGACACGCGCTCGACGGCGAGCAGGGCGCGGTTCGCCGCGGCGTCGACGTCGGTGCGGGACCACCCCTCGGGCGCGCGGAACACCCACTGCACGATCGGCAGCTGGTACTGCTCGGCCTCGGGACGGGCGACCGAGTGGTCGACGGGGACGTCGCGGACGAGCAGCAGCGTGAAGCCCTCGTGCTCGATCGCGTCGGTCACGGTCTGCACGGCGGCGGCACGCTCGTCGGGGTCGGCCGGCACGAAGCAGTTCGCGACGCCGAAGTGCCCGGCGACGAGCTCCTCGCCGGTGATCGCGCTGAAGAACTCCACCGACAGGTCGATGCTCACGCCGGCGCCGTCACCGACGCCCTCGGCGGACTTGCCGCCCCGGTGCGGGATCGAGCAGAGCGCTTCGTCGCCGCGGACGATGACGTCGTGGGTCGGCACCCCGTCGAGACGGGTGATGAAGCCGACGCCGCAGTCGCTCGACTCGCGGGCAGGGTCGTACAGACCGAAGGGGGAGGGGTTCACGTGCGGGTCCAGTGGGGCTCAGCCGGCAGCGGACGGCCAGGGCTGCATCGGTGGAGCGCTCGCCGCGGGCGGACCGGTGGTGGCGGTCGTGGCCCTGTGTGGGGGTGGTGCGGTGAGCCGATGCTACGGCTTGGTATACCGCGGGTGCAACAGACCGGCCGGACGGGAGGCGCGCGGCGGTCCGGCCACGCGCCTCCCGTCCGGTGCGCGGCCGGTTCCGGTGCCGGTGCCGGTCTCGGTGCCGGTGCCGTTCTGCTCCCGCGGTTCTGTCTGCTTGCGCACAACCGGAAGCACCTCGCGCCACGGGATCCCGTGGCGCGACGTGCTTCCGGTTGTGCCGCGAGCGCCGTGCCGCGTGCCGCGTGCCGCGAGCGCCGTGCCGCGCCGCCTGCGGCGGCGGCTCAGGCCGCCGGCTCGTCGACTCGCCGGGCCGCCGACGCGGCGGTCGCCGTCGTCGCGAGCGGGCCGGCAGCGTCGGCGACGGCTGCCGTGGGGCCGCCGGGGCGCACGAGCACGGGACGCCGCCGCGTGCGGAACACCCACGCCTTGAAGAGGACGAAGCGCACCAGGGTCGCGACGAGGTTCGCGCCGGTGAGCACCAGGACCTCGGCGCCGTGCGACGCCCCGGGCACGGTCGTGTGCAGCAGGACGAGCGACCCGGCGGTGATCACCCAGGCGATGCCGAACACGACGAGTCCCTGCACGTGGTGGACACCGGCCCCCGCCCGCCCTCGGACACCGAAGGTGAAACGGCGGTTCAGTGCGGTGTTGCCGATCGCGGTGACGAGGAGCGCGAGGAAGTCCGCCGTCTGCGCACCGATCGCGGGACGGAACAGCGCGTAGAGCAGTGCGAAGGCGACCGTGGACAGCACGCCGATGGTCCCGAACCGCAGGAGCTGTCCGACGATCCCCACGTGCGGTGCCGTGAAGGGCTGCCGGCCGATGGCGTCGTACACCGGGTCGATCGGGATGCGTCCGGTCGCGAGCCCGCGGGAAACGCGCCACATGCCCTTGAGGTCCTCGGCTGCGGTCGACGCGATGTGCACGGAGGAGTCCACGTCGTCGACCCAGTCGACCGGGACCTCGTGGACGCGCAGCCCCGCGTGTTCGGCGAGCACCAGGAGCTCGGTGTCGAAGAACCACGCGTCGTCCTCGCAGAGGGGCAGCAGGTGGTCGGCGGCCTGGCGGGTGATCGCCTTGAACCCGCACTGGGCGTCGGAGAACGACACGCCCATCGTGCTCCGGAGGAGCAGGTTGTACGAGCGGGAGATGAACTCGCGCTTGCCGCCGCGCACGACCCGGGAGGACCCCGCGAGCCGCGTGCCGATCGCCACGTCGGAGTGGCCGGAGAGCAGCGGTGCGACGAGCGGTTCGAGCGCCGCGAGGTCGGTCGACAGGTCCTCGTCCACGTAGACGAGCACGGCGGCCGGGGACGCTGCCCAGACCGCCTTGAGGGCACGGCCGCGACCCTTGAGCGGCAGGTGGACGGCGTGCACCTCGGGCAGCATCGCGGCGAGGTCGTCGGCGATGCGCCCGGTGTCGTCGGTCGAGGCGTTGTCGGCGATCGTGATGCGCCAGGTGTGCGGCAACGACGTCCGGCAGAAGTGGTGCAGACGTCGGACGTGGGCGGCGAGCGTGCCCTGCTCGTCGTGGCAGGGCACGACGATGTCGATGTCGAGCGCGGTGCTGCTGTCGAGCGGGGTGCTGCTGTCGTGGGGGGTGGCTGCTTCCGTCATGCCGCCCAGGCTCGGCAGCGCGTCGATGCGGACCGCAGCAGCACCCTGTGGTGCCCCTAAGAAGCGGTCGGAGGGCTCAGCCGGTGACGCCGAGCACGATCTGCACGATCGCGACGACCGCGAGCGCCGCGATCGGCACGCCCGCGATCCAGAGCCCCGCGCGCGTCTGCGTCCGCCGGATCGTCGGCATCGCGTGCGAGGTCTGCGCGAAGCGGGTCGCGGCGACGAGCTCGGGGGCGGCGGCCGGCGGCTCGGGTTCGGGCTGGGGTCGGTCGTCCTCGAACGCCGGGACCTCGACGACCAGGTCCTCGGGTCGGGCACGCTCCGGCAGGCGGGTGAACCGCTGGTCCGTCCCGCGCGGGTCACCGTCCCGCAGGTCGCCGCTGCGCAGGTCGCCGTCCCGCAGGTCGCCGTGTCGCTGGTCCATCGCGTTCCCCTTCCGCCGGTGCCCGCAGCGTACCCGTGGCAGACGAGGAAGCGGGAGCAGGTACGCGTGACGATCCTGGTTCGCGGTCCGTGGGGATCGTGCACCGGGATCGTCAGGCGTCGGATCGGTTGCCGGCCTCCGGCAGGTCGACCGTGAACGCGGTCCGTCCCGGCTCCGACACGACCCGGACGCTCCCACCGTGTGCGGCCACGACCGCGCGGACGATCGCCAGTCCGAGGCCGCTCGTCCCGTGCTCCCGCGAGCGGGACGACGAGCCCCGGGTGAAGCGGTCGAACAGCACCGGCAGGACCTCGGCGTCGATCGGGGGTCCGTCGTTCGCCACGACCAGCCGAGCGAGCCCACCCGTCGCGGCCTCGCCGCCCCCGGTGCGCGGGACCCGTTGCAGCGACACCACGACGGTCGTCCCCGCCGGGGTGTGCGTCCTCGCGTTCGCGAGCAGGTTCGTGACGGCGCGCCGCAGCTGCCCCGGGTCGCCGGACACCGTCAGCGGGTGGTCGTCGGCGAGCTGCAGCGTCCACCGGTGGTCGGGTGCGGTGGCTCGTGCGTCCATCACGGCCTCGAGCACCGTGGCGGTGAGGTCGACCTCCTCGTGCACCGTCCCGGGCCGGGCGGCGAGGGCCGCGGCGTCGGGCGCCGGGCCGTCGGGCGCCGCGCCGTCGTGTGTCGCTGCGTCGGGCGCCGCGCCGTCGTGTGTGGCGGCGTCGAGCCGGGCGAGCAGCAGGAGCTCTTCGACCAGGTCGCCCATCCGCACCGCCTCGCGGCCGATCCGTTCGGCGTTCCGCTGCAGCGCTGCGACGTCCTGCGAACCGGCCGACAGCTCGGCGTAGGCGCGGACGGTCGCGATCGGCGTGCGCAGCTCGTGCGAGGCGTCGGCGACGAAGGTGCGCATGCCCCGCTCGGCGTCCCGTCGGACGGTCAGTGCGCGGCCGACGTGGGAGAGCAGCCGGTTGAGCGCGGTGCCGACCTGTTCGACCTCGCGGCTGACCACGAGGTCCGCGGAGGGCACCCGGGCGGCGATGTCGGCGTCGCCGCGTTCGAGGTCCAGTGCGGTGACGCTCGACGCGACGGAGGCGACCCGCTCGAGCGGACGCAGCGATCGTCGGACGGCCAGGGTCAGCGCCCACGCCGCGACGAGGAGTGCGAGCAGCGTGGTGCTCCCGATGACGACGACGAGTCGGACGACCGACGCGCGCAGGTCCCCGAGGGGCAGCGCCGTCACGAAGACGTCGCCGCCGCGGGTGACCGCCTGCGCCCGGTACGCCCCGAGCGACCCCAGCGAGACCGTCGTGGGGGTCGCATCCGGTGCGACGTCCGCGAGCACGGCCTCCTGCGCTCGGCTGAGACCGTGCTGCGCACCGGCACCGTCCGTGTACCCGGCGAGCACGGCTGCACCGTCGCGCATGACCGCCACGACGGTGTCGGCCGCCTGCCCCGGCGCCCCGATGAACCGGTTGTCCGGGTCCTGCTGACCGCCCGAGGACTGCGGGGGCGGTCCGGACGGCGGCTGCCCGCCCGGGGTCCGTCCCGCCGCCGTCGCCAGCTCCGCGTCGAGCCGCCCGACCAGGTACTCGCGGTACGCGATCACGGTCACCGCGCCGACGACGACGTTCGTCGCGACGAGCAGCAGCGCCACGGCTCCGACGATCCGCCAGCGCAGCGACGGGGTGCGCACCGGCCGGGAGGCACGCCCCGCCCCGTCCGGACGGCTCACGTCGTCGGCCGCAGCACGTAACCGGCACCCCGGACCGTCTGCAGCATCGGCTCGCGTCCGGCGTCGAGCTTCCGCCGCAGGTACGAGACGTACATGTCGACGAGGTTCGACGACGTGCCGAAGTCCATGCCCCACACGCTCGCCAGGATCTGCTCGCGGGACAGCACCCGGTTCGCGTTCCGGGCGAGGTGGCGGAGGAGCTCGTACTCGGTCGGTGTGAGCTCGATCGGCTCGCCGTCGCGCAGCACCGAGCGGTCCTCCTCGTCGAGCCGGAGGTCGCCGACCACGACCGCGGACGACCCCGGTGCCGCGACCACCTGCGGTGCGGTCCGGGCCAGGATGCGGGCACGGACGAGCAGCTCGTCGATGCCGAAGGGCTTCGTCAGGTAGTCGTCGCCGCCGCAGGTGAGTCCGGCGAGCCGGTCCTCGGGGGCGTCCCGGGCGGTGAGGAACAGCACCCGCACGGGGTCCCGTGCGTCCCGGAGCCGCTCGAGCACCTCGAAGCCGTCGATGTCCGGCAGCATCACGTCGAGCACGACCACGTCGGGCAGGAACTCCCGCGCCGCGAAGAGCACGTCCCGTCCGCGGTGCACAACCCGCACGGCCCAGCCGTCGCCCTCGAACGCGAGGGCGACGGCATCGGCGAGCGCGTGCTCGTCGTCGACGACGAGGACCCGGACGGGGTTGCCGTCGGTGCGTCGGAGTGGTCGGTCCGCCATGCACCGGAGCCTAGCCACCGCCGTGTCCTCGTCGTCGGTCACGTCGATGCCGTCACTTCGTCGCGCTCAGGTCGTAGACGGTCTGGCCGCCGACGGTCGTCGCCTCGTAGTGCGCGGCGACCCACTCCTGGATCGCGCTCGCGGTCGACGAGCCGCCACCCATCCCGCCGCCGGAGCCCGAGGACACGTAGTAGCCGACGTCACCGGCCGCGACCCAGGCCTGGAACTCGGCCAGGGTCGGCGCGGGGTCGCTCGACCAGCCGCCGATGGCCATCACGGCGGTGTCGGTGTCGAGCTCGAGCTGCGCGGCCGACTGCGAGCCGTTCACCGCGGCCGACCACTTCGCGTCCGAGGCGGCGAGCAGCTTCGTCAGTGCCGACGACGTCGTCACACCGCCACCGCCCATCCCGCCGCCGCCGGTCGGGGTACCGTCCTCCGAGGTCGCGGAGCCGGAGCCGGAACTGCCCGGCATCGTCGGGACGCCGTCGCCCGTCCCCGCAGGAGCCGAGCCGGTCGGCGCTTGCCCGCCGCTGCCCGGGCCCTGCCGGGAGCCGTCCGTCCCGTCCTGCTGCGTGCCCTGCCCGCCCGGGCCGCCACCGTCCTGCGAGCCGTCCGTCTGCGTGCCGTCAGTCGACCCGCCGGGGCCTCCCGCGCCTCCCGGCTGTCCACCGCCACCTGGGAAGCCGCCCGTCCCACCGGAGCCCCTGCCCGCCGGGCCGACGCTCGGGATGGACCCGGAGTGCGCGACGGTCGTCGTGGCGAGCGCGTACGCGGTCGTGCCGGTCAGCCCGAACAGGGTGCCCGCGAGGACGCCGACGGTGACGGCCTTCCGGAGGGTGGGCACGCTGCCGACGACGATCGCCGCGGCGGACAGGAGCCCACCGACGAGCACCACCCATCGGAGCCAGGGCAGCCAGGTCGGGTCCTCGTTCAGCAGGCACCAGCTCCAGAACGCCGTCCCGCCGACCATCGCGGCGAGGCCGAGGCGACCGGTGACACGCTCGCGGGCGTGCCAGAGGAGCGCACCACCGGTGCCGACCAGGCCGGCGATCGCCGGGGCGAGCGCGACCGTGTAGTACGGGTGGATCGTGCCGGACATGAACGAGAAGACCAGACCGGTGACGATCAGCCAGCCGCCCCACAGCACCAGACCGGCGCGTGCCGGATCGGCGAGGTGCCGACGACCGACGACCACCAGGCCGAGGACGAGCGCGACGAGCGCGGCGGGCAGGAGCCAGGAGATCTCGAGGCCCATCTCGGACGAGAACAGGCGGTCCAACCCGGTCGCACCGCCGAACGACGAGCCCGCGGTGCCGCCTCCGCCCGTGCCGCCCCCGCCGCCGCCGTTGCCCGAGCCGCCGAGGATCCGGCCGAGGCCGTTGTAGCCGAACACCAGGTCGAGGACCGTGTCGTCGGTCGACCCACCGATGTACGGGCGCGCCTCCGCGGGCCAGAGCGCCACGGCGACCACCCACCATCCCGCGGACACGACGAGCGAGACCGCGGCGATGCCGAGGCCGATCGCGCGCCGGCCCCAGCTCGTGCGTGCGGCGAACAGGTACACGAGGCCGAACGCCGGCAGGACGAGCAGGCCCTGCAGCATCTTCGTCAGGAACGCGAAGCCGAGGGCGACACCGGCGAGGGCGATCCACCGCCAGCTGCCCCTCGGGAGCGCCCGGACGGTGCAGTACGCGCCCGCGGTCATGAGCAGGACGAGGAGCGCGTCCGGGTTGTCGAAGCGGAACATCAGCGCGGCGGCCGGGGTCGCGGCGACGACGAAGCCGGCGAGCAGCGCACCGACGTTCGCGGCCGTCGCACCGAGGCGGGCGAGGGTCCGCCGGACCGTGCCCCACACCAGGGCGACGGAGCCGACGGCCATGAGCGCCTGGGGGAGCAGCAGGCTGGTCGACGAGAAGCCGAACACCCGGGCGGACAGCACCATCACCCACAGCGAGGCCGGGGGCTTGTCGACGGTGATGAAGTTCGACGAGTCGAGGGAGCCGAAGAAGAACGCCTCCCAGGACTTCGTGCCGGCCTGCACGGCGGCAGCGTAGAAGCTGTTCGCGTACCCGGAGATGCTGAGGTCCCACAGGTACACGACGGCGGTGAGGACGAGGAGCGCCCAGAACGCCGGGCGGAGCCAGCGGGCGTCCTCGCGCTCGCCGGCGAACAGGCGGACGAGGGGCTGGCGTCGACGGACCCGGGCGGCGGTGCTCCCACCGGGGTGGGCGCGGCCCGGACGGTCGGTCGCGGGGGTCGGGTAGGTGGTCATGTCGACGACGATCGCCGGTCCGGGTCGGCCGATCCGATGTGTTCCCTCGGTGCTCCCTAAGAGCGCTGCACGGTGCCGGTGCCGGTGCCGGTGCCGGTGCCGGTGTCGGTAGCGGTACCGGTGCCGGAGGCGGCCTCGCGGCGGACCCGTCGGCGGGCCTGGCGGATGCTCGCGCGCTGCAGCCGCATCGACGGCCACCCAGCGGTGCGCGCGTGTGTCGCGAGCTGTTGGTCCGGGTTCACCACGACGGGGTTCCCGACGAGCGAGAGGAGCGGGATGTCGTGCCGCGAGTCCGAGTAGGCCCAGCAGATCGCGGGGTCGGCACCGGTCCTCGCCAGGAGCGCCCGGGCGGCGACGGCCTTCTGTTCGCCGTGCAGGAACGCCCCGTCGAGGCGGCCCGTGTACACGCCGTCCTGCACCTCGAACACGCTGCCCAGGGCACCGGTCAGGCCGAGGCTCCGCGCGATCACGTCGGCGAGGAACGTCGGCGTCGCGGTGACGAGCCAGACCTGGTGGCCCTTCGCGAGGTGCTCCCGCGCGAGCGCGGCGGTCTCCGGCCAGACGCTCGGTTCCGTGTGGCGCTCCCACACGTCGTCGGCCAACCGGGCCATGTCGGTGACGGTGATGCCGGTGATGACCTCGAGCCCGCGGGTCTGCGCCGCGGCGAGGTGCCGGTCGTCCTCCCCGCGCACCTTGAACCGCGCGTGCTTCCACCCGGCGCTGACGATGTCGCGCAAGGTGATCAGTCCGGCGGCCCGGAGGCCACGGACCAGGTGGAAGGCGCTCGCGCCGTGCACGAGCGTGTTGTCCACGTCGAACAACGCGAGGACCGGGCCACCCGTCTGCTCCACCGCCATCGCGCCAGCGTAGGTGACACACCTGCGTCCCCGCCGCTGTGGACGCCCCGCGGCGTCAGGCGTACCGGCGGGCGGCGCGCAACGCGTGGTCGGTGTACGAGCCGCCGAACAGGAACACGTGCAGCAGCAGCGGTGCGAGCTGGTGGAGCTCGACGCGCTCCTGCCAGCCGTCCGCCAAGCGGGACTCGGCGTCGTACCCGGCGAGCACCGTCTCGAGCCGGGGGAGTCCGAACAGCGCCAGCAGTGCCAGGTCGGTCTCCGCGTGCCCGCCGTGCGGCGTTGCGTCGATGAGCACCGCACCGGTCGGTTCCGAGGAGCCCGTGGGCCACAGGACGTTCCCCGCCCAGAGGTCGCCGTGGATGCGCGCCGGAGCGTCGCCGACGAGCCGGGGCTGCGGGGAGCCGAGCGTGCCGTCCTCGAGCCGGTCGGCCACGCGGTCGAACACCGCGGCCTCGGCAGCGTCGAAGCCACCGCGGTCGACGATGCGCTGCACGAAGTCCCGGATGCGGTACTCGGCGAAGAACGCGCCCCAGGTGGCCGGTGCGTCGGCGGCACTCGTGAACGGCGTCCGCGACCGGCCCATCCGCAGGCCGCCGCGGGTCGGGAACCCGGGCGAGGGTGCACCCCAGTGGTCGGCACCGGCGGCGTGGGTGCGCGCGAGCGAGCGACCGAAGCGCTCGGCCTGCGCCCGCGTCGGGCTGCCGTCCCGGATCTGCTCGAGGTGGAGCACGGTCGGCTCCGGGTGGTCGAGCACGCGGGCGATCCGGGTGCCGCCCGTCTCCTCGGCCTCGGCGAGCCAGGCCAGTCCGGCGGCCTCGGCGGTCGCCTCGTCGGGGTCGCGGAACGTCTTCACGTGGATCTCGGGCACCGGTCCATCCTGCCGAGGGTGCTCGACGAGTGTTCAGGCTCCGCGACGGGCGGCGTGCACGACCAGGGCGAGCTGCACCCGGTTCTCGACGCCGAACTTCTCGTACACGTGCCCCACGTGGGTCTTCACGGTCGCCAGGCTCACGAACAGGTCCGCGGCGATCTGTGCGTTCGAGGCTCCGGCGGCCACGGCGAGGGCGACCTCGGTCTCGCGGTCGGTCAGGCTCGCCAGGAGCGCGCGCTCGGCGGCCCCGTCGGCCGTGGCGGTCGCGACGGCGGCCGTCCCACGTCCCGTCCCGGTCGGGGCGCTCGCCGCGACGGCGATGACGCGGTCGAGCACCGACGGCGACAGGATCGACCGCCCGGCGGCGACCGTCCGGACCGCGTGGACGAGGTCGTGCGGCGGGGTGTCCTTGAGCAGGAAGCCCCGGGCGCCCCGCTGCAGCGCTCCGAGCACGAGGTCGTCGTCCTGGAAGGTGGTCAGGACGAGCACGGCCAGCTCCGGCTGCTTCCGGAGCTCCCGTTCGGTGGCGACGAGGCCGTCGCAGCGGGGCATCCGGATGTCCATGAGCACGACGTCGGGTGCTGCGGAGGCGATCACGCCCTCGGCCTCGAGTCCGTCGCCGGCCTCGCCGACGACCTCGATGCCGTCGTCGCCGCTCAGGAGCAGTCGGAGCCCGGCCCGGACGAGGTGGTCGTCGTCGACGAGGACGACCCGGATCGGTGCGCTCACACCGTCCACGGGAGCACCGCCTCGACCACGTGGGTGCCGTCGTCGTCGCGACCGGCCGTGAAGGTCCCACCGACGAGCCGGGCCCGTTCCGCCAGGCCCCGCAGGCCGTGACCGCCGGGAGCGCCGTCGCCGGTGCTCGCGGCTCCCACCGTCGGGTTGCCCACCCGCACGCGCAGCGCCGGACCGTGGCGCACGTCGACCGTGACGGTGACGGGCTGCCCCGGAGCGTGTCGGCGGGCGTTCGTCAGCGCCTCCTGCACCACCCGGTAGGCGTGCCGCCCGACGGTGTCCGGCGCGGCGGTGACGGCCTCGTCGACGGTCGCCGACACCACGGCGCCCGAGGACCGCGCCTCGTCGAGCAGCACGGGGAGGTCGCGCAGGGTCGGCTGCGGGGGAGCGGCTCCGGCGAGCGCGGCGGTGTCCCCGGGTTCCCGCAGCACGCCGAGCACGTCGCGGAGCTCGGTGAGTGCGGAGTGCGCCTCGGCCCGGACGACCCCGGCGGCCTCGACCGTCTCGTCGGGCGACAGCGACCGGCCGCGGTACTCGAGCGCCCCGGCGTGCAGGGCGACGAGCGACAGCCGGTGTCCCAGCACGTCGTGCATCTCGCGGGCCAGGTGCGCCCGCTCCTGCTCCCGGGCGCGGTCCTCGCGGAGCTGCTGGTCGCGCTCGAGCAGGGCGGCCCGTTCGCGCAACCCGTCGAGCAGGGCCCGCCGCTGCCCGATCGCGATGCCGATCGCGACGAGCAGGGCGGTGAGCACGACGGCCGCGACGAGCACCTGCCACAGGGGCGTGGCGTCCTCGATCGGGTACAGCCCCTCACCGAACATCGAGGCGGCCACGAACGCCGCACTCCCGATCGCGATCTCGGCCGGGCGCCGCCGGGTGACGAGCGAGACCAGCGCGAGGACGGCCGCACCGACCGCGAAGGTGGACACGGTGCTGCCGGCGATGACGAGCACGCCGACGAGCAGTGGCGCCCGGTGCCGGAAGGGGACCAGGACGAGCGCGGTGAGCCCGACGGCGAGGTCGACGAGCAACGCCGCACCGAGCCGGGCCTCGCTCCACCGTGTGGTGTCGAGGGTCGACCAGATCGCGCTGAACGCGGTGAGCCCGACGAGTGCCGCGAGCACGAGTCGCCACGACTGCGCCCACACGCGTCGGCCGAGGGGCACGGGACGGAGCACGGTCGAGGTCACGGCTCCGAGCCTAGGAACCCCGGCACCCGCGCCGGATCGGCCGAAGGTCGGACAAACGGCGGCGGCCGGGGTCACACCGCCTCGACGAGGGCCCGGGCCAACGGGTGCCACGGCCGCGAGCCGGGTCCGCTGAGCACGAGTGTCCGCACGTACCGCGGCTCCACGGGCAGCATCACCAGGTCGTCCGGCAGCATCACCCGTCCGAGCGTCGGGACGATCGACACCCCCTCGCCCCGCTGGATCATCCCGAACATCGTGCTCATCTCCCGCACGCGGTGTGCCCAGCGGAACGGTTGCCCGGCGAGCTCGTGCATCCGTTGGATCTGGTGCTCGCAGCCTCCGCCGCCGGCGACCAGCCCGTCCTCGTGCAGGTCGTCGAGCGTCAGCGCAGTACTCGACGCGAGCGGGTGGTCGCGCCGGACGACCGCGCCCATCTCGTCCCGCGCGACGACCACGCCCCCGTGGGGTGCCGGCACCGGGTCGACGAGCACGGCGGCGTCCACGGTGCCGCCCTCGAGCCACTCGGCCATCTCGTCGTCGTCACCCTCGTAGACCTGCACGTCGACGTCCGGCAGCGTCACTGCCCACAGCTCGCGGAGCCGCGGTAGCAGGCCCTGGCAGACGGTCGGGACGGCGGCGAGGCGCACGGTGCCGCGGATCGTGGCGGGCCGCACCACGGCCTCCAGGGCGTCGACCGAGGCGAGCACGCTGCGGGCGTGGGCCAGCATGCGGTCGCCGAGCGGGGTGGCGACCGCGGCGCCGCCGCGCCGGACCACGGGCCCGCCGACCTCGCGTTCGAGCCCTGCGACGGCGTGCGAGACGGCGGACTGACCGACGCCGAGGGTGGTGGCCGCACCCGTGAAGGAGCCGGCGTCCACGGTGGCGACGAAGGCGCGGAGCTGCGGGATCGAGAGGGTCATGCGTGTCCTTCATGCAGTCATGCAGGTCAGTCGTTCGACACATGTGCCGGACGTGGCCGATGCTAGCGCTCGTGAACGCCCTCCTCTACGTCCTGGTCGCCCTCACCTGGGGTTCGAGCTTCTTCTTCGCGAAGATCGGGCTCGAGGGCCTCGCACCGCAGCAGGTCGCGACCGTCCGCACCGTGCTCGGGGCGGTCACGCTCGTCGTCGTGCTGCTCGTCACCCGACGGCGGTGGCCGCGCGAGCCGCGCGTCTGGGGGCACCTGCTCGTCGTCGCGGTGTTCCTGAACGCGGTGCCCTCGTCGCTCATGGCGTGGGCCGAGCAGACGGTGCCGTCGGGTCTGGCGAGCATCTACAACGCGACGACACCGATCATGACGCTGCTGGCGCTCGCCGTGCTGGTGCCCTCCGAGCGGCTGGGTCGGCGACAGCTCGGCGGGATCGCCCTCGGGGTCCTGGGGGTGCTGGTGCTCGTCGGACCGTGGGACCTGATCGGCGACCCGGCCGTGCTCGCCACCGTGCCGGGGCAGCTGGCCCTGCTCGGCATGACCGCCTCGTACGGCATCGGTCTGGCGTGGCTCCGCCGCTTCGGCGTCGGCGGCGGGCAGGACCCGACCACCGTCGCGACCGTGCAGCTCACGCTGGCGGCGCTGCTCATGCTGCTGGTCGCGCCCGTCATCGCGACCGGTCCGGTGCAGCTGGACTGGAGGATCGTGGCCGCGATGGTCGGGCTCGGCGCGGTGGGCACGGGGCTGGCGTACGCGTGGAACACGCGGTTGGTCGGGGCGTGGGGCGCCGGGCGGGCCTCGACGGTGACGTACCTGACGCCGGTCGTCGGGGTGGGACTCGGGGTCCTCGTGCTCGGCGAGCCGCTGCGGTGGAACGAGCCCGTGGGTGGGCTCGTCGTGCTGCTCGGGATCGCGCTGGCGTCCGGGGTCCTGGGCGGCCGGCGGCGGAGCGCCCCGCGGGCTGCAGCCGCCGCTTGACGTCGCTCGGGCGGGGGCGTGGGCGGGGCGCTGCCCGTTCCTTCCCAGAGCGGCTGCGATGGAAGGTGGAACCGGGCGTACCTGGTGGGAACGAACGACCAGGTACGCCCGGATCGACCAGGTACGCCCGGAACGGCCGGGCGCACCAGGACCGGCGAGGAACCACCCGGTACGCCCGGGAGGACTCGGCGCGCTCACCCGCGGCAGTACGCTCGCCCCGTGCTGACGATCGAGACCGTGCTCCCCGGTGCGCCCGCTGCCGTGCGCATCCTCCGCCGGTACACCTCCGAGGTCGCCTCGCGGTGGTACGGCCGGCCCGCGACGGAGGACGAGGTCGACCAGGCACTCCACGACGAGCCCTCCGACGACCTCACGGGCACGACCGGTGTGCTCCTCGTCGCCCTCGACGACGGGGGACCGGTCGCGTGTGCCGGCGCGCGCTTCCGCGGGGACGTCGCCGAACTGACCAAGGTGTTCACCGTGGGCGAGGCCCGCGGGCGGGGCATCGGGAGACGCATGGTCCGCGCCGCCGAGCGGGCGTGCGCGGAGCGGGGCGTCGGCACGGTCCAGCTCGACACCCGCGGGGAGCTCTCCGAGGCCTGTGCGTTGTACGAGCGGCTCGGCTACCGGCGGGTCGAGCCGTTCAACGACGAGCCGTACTCCGACCGCTGGTACCGGAGGTCCCTCGCCGGAACGTCCGCCTGAACCTCGGGCGGGTCAGAAGGCGGCGAGGGCGTTCTCGAGCATCCGGTGCCCCTGTCGTTCGGAGCGCTCGTCGTGCACCGTGAAGGCCCACACGGCCGTCCCGACCGCCTCACGCAGCTGGAGCCAGCGCCAGTCGTCGGTGTCACGAGGATCGGACCCGTAGCCCGCGAAGAACGCGTGCTCGAGCTCGGGGGAGTCCTCCCAGTGCAGGACCGCCAGGCGGGTGAGGTCCGCTGCGGCCGGGCGGAACCCGAAGCGACCGAAGTCGATCGCACGCAGTCGGCCGTCCTGCACGATCCAGTTCCGGGGGTGCCAGTCGCCGTGCGTCGGCACCAGGGTCGCGGCGCGCGGGGTCGACGACCGGAGCAGCGTCCGCGCGCGGTCCTCGAGCTGCGGATCGACGCGGTGCGGGGCGTCGAGGGAGCGGAGTGCCTTCGCGGTCTCGGCCGTCAGGTACTCCGCATCGGTGCGGGCCGCCTGGTCGTGGAGCCGGCGGAGGATCGTGCCTGCCTGTCGGTGCACGGTCGCAGCGGTCTCGTCGGGGGTCCCGAGCGCGAGGTGCCCGGGGACCCGCTCCAGCACGAGCACACGGCTCTCGGCGTCCGCGGCGACCAGACGGCCCGTGTCGTCACCACGGAGGAGCGCCCCGGTCCACTGCCGGTGCGCCGTCAGCTCCCGCGGGAAGTGCGTGTTCTCCGGTCCGGACGCCTTCACGGTGTGCTCCCCGGCACCGTTCCGGACGTGGAGCACCCGGGTGTCGAGGAGGCCCCACGACTCGTCCGCCACCATCGACGCCCCGGGGAGCACCTGCGCGACGAACGCCGCCTGCGCCGGGCTCAGCCCGCTGTCGTCCCACCCCACGGCGCCATCCTGGCACGTGCGCGACGAGTGGTCATCCGGTAGTCGCGCACCGTCCTTGTCGCCCTCGGACACGGGCGGTACAGTCCGGATCACCCGTCGACGGAGACGGCCCCTCGACGGGACGAGGAGCGCACTGCAGTGCTGCGCGCTCCCCGCACGTGCCGCCGCCGACCGATCGAGGAGGATCACATGGCGAGCAACCACGCAGTCGCGTACAAGGGACCCGGGAAGGTCGAGGTCATCGACACCGACTACCCGACGTTCGAGCTCAAGGACGGACCCGGGGTGAACCCGGCGAACGTCGGACGCAAGGTGAACCACGGCGCGATCCTGCGCACCGTGGCGACGAACATCTGCGGCAGCGACCAGCACATGGTCCGCGGCCGCACGACCGCTCCGACGGACCTCGTGCTCGGGCACGAGATCACCGGTGAGGTCGTCGAGGTCGGTCCGGACGTCGAGTTCATCAAGGTGGGGGACATCGTCTCCGTGCCGTTCAACATCGCCTGCGGGCGGTGCCGGAACTGCAAGGAGCGGAAGACCGGCATCTGCCTCAACGTGAACCCGGACCGCCCGGGCAGCGCCTACGGCTACGTCGACATGGGCGGCTGGGTCGGCGGCCAGGCCGAGTACGTGCTCGTGCCCTACGCCGACTGGAACCTGCTGAAGTTCCCGGACCGCGACCAGGCCCTCGAGAAGGTCCTCGACCTCGCGATGCTCTCCGACATCTTCCCGACCGGCTTCCACGGTGCGGTGACCGCCGGGGTCGAGGTCGGCTCGACGGTCTACGTCGCCGGCGCCGGGCCGGTGGGTCTCGCCGCCGCGACGGGCGCGTTCCTGCTCGGTGCGAGCGTCGTCATCGTCGGGGACATGAACGCCGACCGGCTGGCGCAGGCGCGCAGCTTCGGGTGCGAGACGGTCGACCTGACGAAGGGCGACCCGGCCGACCAGATCGACCAGATCCTCGGTGAACCCCTCGTGGACTGCGGCATCGACGCCGTGGGCTTCGAGGCGAAGGGGCACGGCTCCGGTGCCGGACACGAGGCCCCGGCCACCGTGCTCAACTCCCTGATGGACGTCACGGCCGCCGGCGGCGCACTCGGCATCCCCGGGCTCTACGTCACGGGTGACCCGGGCGGCGTCGACGAGGCCGCGAAGAAGGGCGCCCTGTCGCTCAGCCTCGGCACCGGGTGGGCCAAGTCGCTGTCCTTCACCACGGGGCAGTGCCCGGTGATGAAGTACAACCGGCAGCTGATGATGGCGATCCTGCACGACCGCACGAGCATCGCGAAGAACGTCAACGCGAAGCCGATCGGACTCGACGAGGCCCCTCGCGGGTACGAGGAGTTCGACAAGGGTGCCGCGACGAAGTACGTGCTGAACCCGAACGGCCTGATCCCGGCGGCCTGACCGCCGCACGGTCCGCGTCGCATCGACACCCGGTGCGGCGCGGGCCGTGGGCGTCGTCGCACTCGCGCAGCCACCGGTCCGTACGCTCGCCGGTGTGAGCGACACCCGCCGGCCCTCGACCGTCCGCCTGCTGTTCGCGTCGTCACACCCCGGACCGACGGTCACGGTGACGGTCCTCGCCGCGGTGATCGCCGCGGCCGTCGGGCACCCGTGGTGGCTCGTCGTGCTCGTGGCGCTCGCCGTCGTGGCCGGGCAGCTGTCGATCGGCCTCGCCAACGACTGGATCGACGCCGACCGCGACCGGGCCGTCGGCCGCAGTGACAAGCCCGTCGCCCGCGGACTGATCCCCGTCGGGACCGTCCGGACCGCGGCCGTCACGACCGCGGGTGTCGCCGTGCTCCTGTCGCTCGCCCTGGGCCCGGTCGCCGCGGTGGCCCACGTCGTCCTCGTCGTGGCCGGCTGGGCCTACGACGCCGGACTGAAGCGGACGGTCTGGTCCGTCGTGCCGTTCGTGGTGGCGTTCGGGCTGCTGCCGGTCGTGTCCGTCGCTGCCGGGGGCGACGGTTCGTGGCCGGCGTGGTGGGCGATCGCCACCGGAGCGGTCTTCGGTGTCGCGATCCACTGCACCAACGTGCTGCCGGACCTGCTCGACGACGAGGCGACCGGCGTCCGTGGGTTCCCCCACCGGCTGGGGCTCCGGGGCGCGGGGACGCTGGCGTTCGGGTCGCTCGTCGTCGCGGCGGCGCTGGTGCTCGGCGGCCAGGTCGCCGGCGGAGGCGTCGGCACGGCCGGGACGGTCCTGGCGGTCGTCGGAGCCCTCGTGGTCGTCGTGCTCGCGGTGGTCGGGATCCGCCTCGTGTTCGCCGGTCGTCCGACGCGGGCACTGTTCCGCCTGGTCATCGCGTCCTCGCTCGTGCTCGTCGTCGAGCTCGGCGTCGCCGGCGCCCGACTGATCGCCTGACGGCACGGGCACTGGCACTGGCACCGGCACTGGCACCGGCACAGGCACTGGCACTGGCACCGGCACCGGCACCGGCACTGGCACCGGAAACGGCATCGGCACCGGCTGACTCAGGCCCACCGCATCGCGTAGACCCCGGCGAGCCCGTCGGCGCTCGGCAGCGCGAGCACGGTGCGGAGCAGCGCCTCCCGCCCCACCGACCCGAGCACACCCGTGGGACGCCCGAGCGCCATGTTCAGTTCCGCCTGCCGAGCAGCCCGCCGCGCCGCGGCCTGCCGCCCGACGGCGTACCCGTTCGCGGACTCCTGCCACGGCCCGTCCGTGCCTGAACGGACGGCCTCGGCGAGCAGTGGCGCGAGCGCGGCGGCGTCGAGCCAGCCGAGGTTCATGCCCTGGCCGCCGATCGGACTGATCTCGTGCGCGGCGTCCCCGACGAGCACCACCCGTCCGACACCGACGTGCGACGCCTCCCGCCGCCGCACCCGGAAGCCGCTCGTCATCGTGCACGTCGCCGGGTCGGGCCGGGCACCGGTGCGTCCCGCGACGATCGCGGCGAGGCGGGCGGCGGCGTCCGGGTCCGGTTCGCCACCGGCCGGTGCGGTGCGGTCGTCCGGCACGAGGGCGACGTACCGCCGCCTGCCACCCGGCAGCGGGAACGACTCGACGACCCCCTCCGGTCCGACGTCGACCAGTGCTGACGACCGGGCCTGCTCGGGTTCGGGGTCGGCGAAGTCGCCCATCACGTACCGGTCGCGGTAGTCGCGGCCCGAGGTCGCGATGCCGACCAGGTCCCGCACCGCGCTCCGGGCGCCGTCCGCGCCGACGACGAAGGCCGCCTCGACGACGACCGGGGCACCGTCGGGTCCGACACCGTGCGCCACGACGTCCCCGACGCGGCGGGACAGGGCGGTCACCGTCGTGCCCGTCCGCAGCGTCCCGGACGCGAGCCGGTCGCGCAGCAGCGCCTCGGTGCGGTGCTGGTCGAGCGTCGCGACGTACGGGTGCGTCGCGGAGGCACGGTCGAACGACAGCGTCCCGAGTTCCCGTCCGCGACTCCGGGCCACGCCCGTGCGGACGAGCACCGCCTCGGCGAGCACCGCGGTGTCCAGGCCGATCGCGGCGAAGGCGTCGAGCGACGGCGGGTGGATCCCGATCGCGCGCGAGCCCGTCGGCTCGGTGTCGCGCCGCTCCCAGACGGCGACCGTGACGCCCGCCCGCTCGAGGAGCGCAGCGGTGAACAGGCCGACGGGCCCGCCCCCGACGACGAGCACGTCGACGCGTTCCGTGGTCACGGAGGCGAGCCTACGGACCGGTCGCGGCGACCCACCCAGGCGTCGTCGGACGGGAGGCGCGTGGCGGGCGCGCCACGGGCCTCCCGTCCGACGGTGCGTCACGTCGGCGGACGCTCGCCGACGTCGTCAGGTGGTGACGCGTGCGCGTTCGGCGCGGTCCTCGGCGGCGAGCCGACGGGCCTCGCGGAAGCGCTTCTGTGCCTTCTCGACGGGGACCTCGACGGCGTACGCGGCGCCGACCGCCACGACGACGGCGCCCGCGATCATGAGCACCTTGCCCCACGGCCCGACGGCGAAGGGGTCGAGGAGCGCGATGACGAGCGGGTGCCAGAGGTACGCGGCGTACGACACGCGCCGACCGAACCACGAGACCGGCGACCAGGCGAGTGCGGCCGACAGCGGCGACCGCACCGACACGAGCCCGCCGATGAGCACCGCGGAGACGACGCCCGTGAGCGGCAGCACGACGCTGAAGGTCCAGGCGTGCTGCGCCCAGTCGTCGCCGATCCACAGCATGGTCCCGGCGAGCAGGACGATCCCGGCCCAGGTCGCGACGTGCCCGGCGACCCCGGCGGCCCACGTGCGGATGCGCTCGTCGTCGAGCAGCAGCGCGAGCAGGCAGCCGGTCGCCAGCGGGACGACCCCGAGCACGGGGGAGAAGTAGACGTCGGGCGTCGCGCCGCTGTTCGGCTTCGCGTACACCAGGCCGGCGACGACCGAGCACGTCACGATCACCGCGCCGAGCCCGAGGACGAGCCAGCGTCGACGGGAGCGGACCAGGAAGAGGAGCACCAGGACGGGCGGCCACACCAGGTAGAACTGCTCCTCCATCGACAGCGACCACGTGTGCGCGAAGACGCCCTGCGTGGTGTCCCAGAAGGATCGGAAGAGGTTGCCGGTGTAGGTCAGTGCGATGAACGCGGCCTCGCCGGGGCTGAACGAGGCGCCCTTGTAGTCACCGACCCAGTTCCACAGGAGCAGCCCGACCACGACGAGAGCGACGAGGGCCGGGTAGAGCCGGAGCAGACGCTTCAGCCAGAAGGTCCCGAGACGGATGCGTCCGGTCTTCCGGTGCTCGCCGAGCAGCAGCGTCGTGATGAGGAACCCGGACAGGGCGAAGAACACGGTGACGCCGATGAAGCCGCCCTCGAACTGCGGCACGTGCAGGTGGTACAGGATCACCATGGCGATGGCGATCGTCCGGAGCCCGTCGAGGGCCGGAGCGCGGCGGGTCAGCGGCGGTGGCGGCGTCGGCCGGGCAGCACGGATCCCACGGCCGACCGGTGTGCTGCGGTCGACCGCGTGGGCGTGCTCGGGGGCGAGGGTGTTCGTCGCCACGGTTCCTCCCTGTGAGGATCGTTCGAACGGATGACGACGAGCTTGCCCTGTCCGGGTAAGAGCACGCTCAAGATCCGGGGTGCAGGATCCGGGTCAGTGCGTCCAGCCGCTCGTGCACGATCGTCGCGAAGTCGCGGTCCTCGCCGTCCGCGATCCACTGCGTGAAGGACAGGTGGAACACCGTGACCGCCGTCTCTGCGGCGATCGTGGCCGCCGGCTCGTCGATCCCGTGTGCGCGCAGTGCGCCGCCCAGGTGGACCTTCAGGGTCGCGAGCTTGCCGAGCTCCCGCTCGCCCAGTGCGGGGACGGCGTCGATGACCTGCTGTCGGGCCCTGGACCACGCGCGACGGTCGTCGGGGAAGAACGCGGCCGCGGAGTCGAGCGCGCGACCGACCAGGGCGAGGGCGGGTGTCCCCCCGGGGGCCTGGGCGATCGGGTCGGTGAACATGCCGGTGAAGTCGTCCTGCCCGGCGAACAGCACCTCGCGCTTGTCGGCGAAGTGCCGGTAGAAGGTGCGCTCGGTGACCTCGGCCGCCGCGGCGATCTCGGCGACGGTCGTCTCGTCGTAGCCGTGCTCGGCGAAGCGCTGCAGTGCGGTCGCCTGCAGTCGTTCCCGGGTGCCCGATCGCCATCGTGCCATGGGACGATCCTACTGATGACAGTCGCTGACATCGAGTGCTACGGTGATGTCAGTCCGTGATATCAAGCCGCGGACACCCCACGAAGGGACCACTCATGCACGTGTTCGTCACCGGGGCCTCCGGATGGATCGGCTCCCACACCGTCGACGACCTGCTCGCCGCCGGGCACGACGTCACCGGCCTCGCGCGCTCCGACGCGGCGGCCGCGGCGCTCGAGACGAAGGGCGTCACGGTCCTGCGCGGCGACCTCGACGACCTCGGGGCGCTCGCCCGGGGTGCGGCCGGTGCCGAGGGGGTCCTGCACCTCGCGAACAAGCACGACTGGTCCGACCAGGCTGCGACGAACGCCACCGAGCGCGCCGCCGTCGAGACCCTCGCGAACGCCCTCGTCGGCACGGACCGCCCGTTCGTGGTGGCATCCGGGGTCGCCGCCCTGGCTCCGGGTCGTCCCGCCGAGGAGCGGGACCCGTCTCCCTTCACGGGCGTGGACAGCCCCCGCGGTGGCAGCGAGAACCGGGCGCTCGACTTCGTCGACCAGGGGGTCCGCGCGATCGCTGCGCGGTTCAGCCCGACCACGCACGGCGTCGGCGACCACGGCTTCGTCGCGTACCTGGCCGGGGTCGCGCTCGAGCGCGGGGTGTCCGGCCACGTCGGTGACGGCAGCAACCGCTGGGCGGCCGTGCACGTGGACGACGCCGCCCGCATGGTGCGACTCGGTCTCGAGCAGGCCCCCGCGGGCGCACGGTTGCACGCCGTCGCCGAGGAGGGGATCCCCACGCGGGAGATCGCCGCAGCGATCGGCGACGCGCTCGGGCTGCCGGTCACGAGCATCGACCCGTCGGACGCGTCGGCGCACTTCGGGTTCATCGGCGGGTTCTTCAGCGCGGAGATGTCGGCGTCGTCGACCGCGACGCAGGAGTTGCTCGGGTGGGAGCCCGTCGGGCCGTCCCTGCTCGAGGACATCGCCGCAGGGGCGTACGCACACGCCGCCGCTCGCTGACGGCCGCGCCCGCCGCGCTCGTCACCACGGTGGCGAGACTCGGCACAGCGGACAGTTTCGCGACGCAACCGCCGCGAAACTGTCCGCGGGGCCGAGTCTCGGCGCCGGCGGGCCGGCCCGGCCCGGCCCGGCCCGCGGCGGCGCTACTCGGCCTTCTGCATCTGCCAGGGCTCGGGCTCGCGGTCGCCGTTCGGGCGCACCGGCCGGACGTCCCCGACGATCGGGATCGAGCGCTTCCGCATGAACCACAGGTAGCGGACGAAGAAGTGCGAGAGCGTCGACAGCCGGTTGCCGTTGCCGAGCAGCGAGGCGATGTGCACCGCGACCCACGCCAGCCACGCCACGGGGCCGACCATCGTGATGCCGCCGCGCAGCTGCGCCACCGCGGCGTTCGTCCCGATGGTCGCCATCGTGCCCTTGTCGAAGTACTTGAAGTGCTCGGTCGGCTTCCCGTCGAGCAGCCGCACCACCTGGCGCGCGACGTGCTTGCCGCCCTGCAGTGCGGGCTGGGCGAGCTGCGCGAGCGCGTCGTCCTGCGCCGCGATGTCACCGGCCGAGAAGATCCGCTCCACGCCCTTGACGCTGAGGTCGTCGTTCACCTGGATGCGACCGCCGTGGGTCTGCGGGAGGCCCCAGCCGGAGACCTCCTTGTGCGCCGCGACCCCGGTGGCCCAGATGACCTGCGACGCGGGGATGAACTCGCCCGAGGCGGTGACGACCCCGTCCTCCTTGACCTCGGCGACGCCCGTGTCCAGGCGGAGCACGACCCCTCGCTTCCGGAGGACCTTGGCCGCGTACCGACGGAGGCGCGGGGCGAACGGCTTGAGCAGCTCGCCGCTGCGGTGCACCAGCGTGATGGAGATGTTGCCGCGCTCGATCTCCGGGTAGGCGCCGACGAGCGCCTGGTCGCGGAGTTCCGCGAGGGCGCCGGCCATCTCCACGCCGGTCGCGCCGCCGCCGACGATCACCACGCGGATCTCGTCAGGACCCTGCTGGGCCGCGGCCTGCTCGAGGCGGGTGAACAGCTCGTCGCGGATGCGGAGTGCCTGCGAGCGGGAGTACATCGAGTAGGCGTACTCGTACGCACCGGGGGTGCCGAAGTAGCTCGTGTTGACGCCGTTCGCCAGGATCAGCCAGTCGTAGTGCAGGTGCTCGCCGTCCGACATCTCAGCGATGCGGTGCTCGGTGTCGATGCCGGTGAGCAGTCCGTGCCGGAAGTCGGCGTTCGACTGCTTCGCCCGCAGGCTCCGCAGGAAGTACGTCACGTCGCCCGCGTTCAGGCCGCCGGTGGCGACCTGGTACATGAGCGGCTGGAACATGTTGTAGACGTGGCGGTCGACGAGCGTCACCCGGACGTCCGCGTCGGCGAGTTCACGCATGGCCGCGATCCCCGCGAAGCCACCCCCGACGATGACGACGTGCGGGCGGGTGTCCTCGGACATGGTGTTCTCCAGGGTGGTGCGGTCGACGGCCACCCAGAAGGGTACGCCGGTCTCGGCACCCGTCCGTCCACCTGCCCGTCCGGCTGCCGATGGAGCGGTCCCGCGGTCCGGCCTGGAGGCACGCCCCGCCGCCGTCAGGCGTCGAACGGCGCGTAGGTGCTCAGCACGTTCCCCTTGCTGGTCACCACGCTCTGCACCAGGCGCAGGCGGGTGGGCGGGTCCGTCGGTTCGAAGAGTCGCCGCCCGGCTCCGGCGATCGCCGGGTGCACCATGAGCTGCAGCTCGTCGAGGAGTCCGGCGAACAGCAGGTGGCGCACCAGCGTGACGCTGCCGGTGACCGCGACGTCGCCGCCCTCGCCGGCCTTGAGGTCGCGGACGAAGTCGTCGACGTCGCCCTGGATCCGGTGCGCGTTCTGCCACGTCATGTCGTCACCGAGGGTGGTCGACGCGACGTGCTTCTCGATCGGGTTGATCCACCGGCCGAACGGGTCGTCCTCGTGCCGGGGCCACCACTCGGACCACTCCAGGTAGCTCTGCTTGCCGAGCAACACCGTCTCGGTCCGCTCCATCCACGCCGTCATGGCGGTCCCGAGCTCGGCGTCGAACGAGTCGTACTGGAACTCGTACGGGTCCTGCACCACACCGTCGACCGATGCGAACAGCCCCGAGGTCACCTTGCGCATGCTGCGGAGCATAGGGCCGCCGCGACCCCGCGTCGAGAGATGCGTGCCGATCAGGCTGATCCCGCGCCGGGGAGCGCCGGGTAGGTTCGCACCGTGCGCGCACGGGTGGAGTCCTTCGAGGTCGGTGGGCTGTCCGTGCGGCTCCGGAGCCTCGCGCCGGCCGGGCGGCTGCACGACACGCTCGCGCCGACGGTCGTCCTCGTGCACGGCATCGGCATGTCGCACCGCTCCTTCGACCGGACGCAGCGCCACCTCGCCCGTACCCACCGCACGATCGCGGTCGACCTGCCGGGTTTCGGCGGGCTCCCCCCGGCAGGCCGCCCGCTCGACCTGCAGGAGCTCGGCGACCTGGTGGTCGAAGCCGTCCGGTCGCGCGGCGTCGGGGACCTCGTGCTCGTCGGCCAGTCGATGGGCACCCAGGTCGTCGTCGAGGCAGCCCGTCGGCACGCCGAGACGGTGACCGCGGTCGTCCTGGTCGGGCCCGTCGTGGACCCGGCGCGGCGGACGCTGCTGCAGCAGGCGACAGACCTCGGACGCGACTGCCTCGTCGAGGACCCGCGGATGAACCTCGTCGTGCTCACCGACTACCTGCGGAGCCTGCGGCAGTACGTCCGGCAGCTCCGACCGATGCTCCGCTACCGGCTCGAGGACACCGTCCCGGAGCTCCCGCAGCCGGTGCTCGTCGTGCGCGGCGACCGCGACCCGATCGGGCGACGGGACTGGGCTGCTGCGCTCGCGGCCGCAGCGCGTCGGGGTGTCCTGGTCGAGCTCCCCGGTGGTCACCACGTGCAGGACCGGCAGCCCGTCGCGTTCGCGCGGCTCGTCGACGAGTTCCGGCGGGTGCAGACCGTCGAGGACCTCGCAGCCGGTGGCCCATCGACCGGTGGCCCGTCGACCGGTGACCCGTCGACCGGTGACACCACGACGGGGCCGGCACGGTGACGGACCGGACCACCCCGGGGACGGGAGCGGCGTCGGGGACGGCGGCCGTGCCTCCCGGCCGTGTGCCGCTGCTGCGTCGCGCCTGGTGGGCCGCCCTCGACTGGTGGTACGCCGCGCGGTGGCAGCTGCGGAGCACCGGACCGACGACCGCCGATGACTACCGGACCGGTGACGGCCAGCCGGTCGTCGTCGTGCCCGGCGTCTACGAGACCTGGCACTTCATGCGCCCGCTGATGGACGCCCTGCACGACGCCGGACACCCGGTGCACGTGCTGCCCGTCCTGCGGCACAACCTGCGTCCCGTGCCGGAGTCGGCGTGCGAGGTCCTGGCGTACCTCGGCGAGCACGACCTCCGCGGGGTGCTGGTCGTCGCGCACAGCAAGGGCGGCCTGATCGGCAAGTACGCGATGACCCTGCCCGAGGGGGAGCGCATCGACCGGATGGTGGCGGTGTCGACGCCGTTCGGCGGGTCCGTGTACGCGCGACTGGCGCCCGTGCCGCACCTGCGGGCCTTCCGTGCGGCGGACCCGGTGCTCGCAGCGCTCGGACGCGACCTCGCCGTGAACGCCCGGATCACGTCCGTCTACGGGGTCTTCGACACGCTCATCCCGGGAGGCAGCGAGCTCGCCGGGGCCACGAACGTGCGGGTGCCCGTCGGCGGGCACTTCCGGATCCTCGGCGCGCAGCAGACCCGCGAGGTCGTGCTCGACGCGGCCGCGGGCCCGGGCTCAGCGGGCTGAGCCGCGAGCGGTTCCTGCGGCGGCCGTGCGCGAGACTCGCGCTGACGGGCACTTTCGTCCCCGGGGCCCGCGAGTCTCGTCCGCCTGGCCGAGTCTCGGGGCCGTGCCGCGCCGCTGCCGCCGCGGTCAGGCGCCGGGCAGGAACAGGCAGAAGGGGTGCCCGTCGGGGTCGAGGAGCACCCGCACGTCGTCCTGGGGCTGGAAGTCCGCCTCGGTCGCACCGAGCTCGAGCGCGCGGGCGGTCCCGGCGTGGAGGTCCTCCACCTGCAGGTCGAGGTGCAGCTGCATGCCCTGCGTCCCCGTGACCGGGGGCCAGGTCGGTGCCTCGTAGGCGTCGTCGTACTGCACCGAGAGCCCGACCCCGCCGTCGGCCGGGCGCACCCGGAGCCAGGTCGGACCGTCCTCGTGCACGGTCCACCCGGTCAGCGCACCCCAGAACCGCGCGAGGCGCACCGGGTCGGGGGACTGCAGGACGGTCGCGGTCAGCACGGGCATCGCGGGGTCGTCGGCACTCATGCGGCGCACGGTACCCGGGTCTGTCGACAGGACGGTCCAGCACCGCGACGGGCGCGCGACGGGCTCGCGACGGGCTCGCGACGGCTGCCGGCTGGTCAGCGGGCGGCGACGCTCGCGCGCTCGACGATCCGGTGCGGCACGACGACGGTCTCCGGAGCGGCCGTCGGGTCGGCGATGCGTCGGGTGAGCAGGTCGAGCGCCGCCGTGGCGAAGGCCCGCCGGTCGAACGACACCGTCGTCAGCGCCGGGATCGCGAAGGCTGCGGCGTCGACGTCGTCGAACCCCACGACGCTGACCTGGTCCGGCACGTGGACACCCCGTGCCGCCAGGACGTGCAGCACGCCGAAGGCGATCGAGTCCGTGTACGCGAACACCGCGTCCGGCAGCGGGTGCGCGTCCAGCCAGGTCGCGAACCCCGTCGCCGCCGCACTCGTCGACCACGTCGGCAGCGGTACGCGCAGGGCGGGGTCGACGTCGAGGCCGACCGCGCCGAGCGCATCCGCGTGGCCCTGGTCGCGCAGCTCGCTCGTGGCGGTGGCGTCCGTCGGGCGGGCGGCCCCGACGACCGCGATCCGACGGTGCCCGCGGTCGAGCAGGTGGGTCGTGACCTCGCGTGCGGCGCGGCGGCTGTCCACGTGCACCTGGTCGACGTGCTCCGGTTCGACCTCGCCGATGACGACGGTCGGCGGGAGCCCCTCGGTCTCGGCCAGGACGCTCGCGCTGAGCGACACCGGGTTGAGCACGAGGCCGTCCACCAGGTGGGCCCGGGCCCGGGAGACGAGGTCCCGTTCACGTCCGGTGTCGTGTCCGGTCTGGTCGAGCTGCACCGTCCAGCCGCGCTCGCGGGCGAGTTCGACGAACCACTGGGCGAGTTCGGCCGAGTAGGCGCTGCCGAGTTCGGGCAGCGTCAGGGCGATCGCGCCGGAGCGTCCGTTGCGCAGGCCGCGCGCGGACAGGTTCGGCACGTAGCCGAGCTCGGCGACCGCTCGCTCGACCCGCTCCCGTGTCGCCGGCCGCACGGGCACGCCGCCGTTCACCACGTTGGAGACGGTCTTCGGGGAGACCCCGGCGAGGGCCGCCACGTCCCGCACGGTCGCGCGCATCGGGACGAGCGTAGCGCGCCGCCCGGCGGACGGGAGGCGCGGTGCGGTGCCGCCACGTGCCTCCGTCCGTCGCGGTGACGGACGGGAGGTGCGGTGCAGGACCGCCCCGTGCCTCCCGTCCGACACGGGGCGGGTCCGACCCGGACCGCGCGCCGCGACGCTCGGTCGTGGCTACGCGTCGACCAGCTCGCGTCGTGCCGCACGGCGTGCGCGGACGCGGCCGGTCACCGTGACCGCGACCACGACCGCCAGCACCGCGTAGAGCACGATCGGGATGGGGCCGGCCACCAGCACCGAGAAGTCCCCGTCGGCGCTCAGCGCCGCGTCCCGCAGGCTCGTCTCGGCGAGCGGACCGAGCACCATCCCGATGATGAGCGGTGCGAGCGGGATGTCGAGGGCCCGCATGAGGAACCCGACGAGGCCGATGCCGAGCAGCATGAGCAGGTCGAAGACCGAACCGCTCGTCGCGTAGATGCCGAGCCCGCAGAAGACGGCGATGCCCGCGTAGAGGTACGCCCGCGGGATCCGGAGCAGCTTCGCCCACAGCATCGCGAACGGGAGGTTGATGACGAGCAGCACCACCATCGCGATGAAGAACGAGGCCAGCAGCGCCCAGACCAGGTCGGGGGACCGGTCGAAGAGCAGCGGACCCGGCTGCAGGCCGTACTGGCGGAACGCGGCGAGCATGATCGCGGCGGTCGCCGACACCGGCAGGCCGAGGGACAGCAGCGCGCCCATCGCCATGCCGGTCGTGGAGTTGCCGGCGGCCTCGGGTGCCGCCAGGCCGCGGATCGCACCCGTGCCGAACTGCGGGTCCTTCCGGCGGGCGTCGAGACGCTTCTCGAGCCCGAACGCCAGGAAGGTCGGGATCTCCGACCCGCCGGCGGGCACGACGCCGAAGGGCAGCCCGATCGCGGTGCCCCGCAGCCAGGCGGGCGCCGCCTCGCGCAGTTCCCGCTTCGAGAGCCACGGGCGTCCGGTCGCCTGCACCATCCGGCCGTCCTTCAGGTGTCGGGCCAGGCACGCGACGTAGATGACCTCGCCGAGCGCGAGGACCGCGACCGTCACCGTGACGAGCGAGATGCCGTCGAAGAGCTCGGGCACGCCCATCGTGAAGCGCGGCGCACCCGAGATGCCGTCGACGCCGATCACCGCGATGCCGAGGCCGAGGCACAGCGAGCCGAGGCCCTTCAGTGCGTCGTCGGTGACGACCGACGACGTCGTGACGAACGCGAAGAGTGCCAGGGCGAAGAACTCAGCGGGTCCGAAGCTCGACGAGAACGACGCGAGCGCCGGTGCGAGGAACACGACCAGGACCGAGGCGATCATGCCGCCGACGAACGCGCCGATCGCGGCCGTCGCGAGTGCCTGGGCCGCTCGTCCGTTCAGCGCCATCTTGTGGCCCTCGAACGTCGAGGCGATGGCCGAGGCCTGGCCCGGCGTGTTCATCAGGATGCCCATGGTGGAGTCACCGAAGAGCCCGCCGAAGTAGACGCCGGCGAACATGATGAACGCCGCGGTCGGGTCGAGCGAGAACGTCACGGGCAGCAGCAGCGCCACCGCCATCGACGAACCGAGGCCGGGGAGGACGCCGACCGCGGTGCCGAGGAGGCACCCGACGACGACCCAGAGCAGGTTGGCGGGGGTCAGGGCGCCGGCGAAGCCGTCACCGAGGAGACCGAGCACGTCCACGTCAGAACTCCCATCCGACGATGCCCGAGGGCAGCGACAGGTCGAGCAGCATGTCGAAGGCGATGTAGCTGATCGCGCTCACCGTCAGCCCGACGACGAGCGGACGCAGCCACCCCGGGGCGCCGAGCCCCTTCGCGACACCGAGGAAGAGCAGTCCGGCACCGACGATCCACCCGAGCACGCCGAGCAGCAGGGCGAAGGCGGCGAAGGACAGGACCACCCAGGCCAGGGAGCGCCAGTCGACGCGGACCGAGCGCTGCTCGACCGAGGTGCCGGTCGTTCCAGTGTCGGCGGTGTGCGTGTCGGCGCGGACGGCGGCGTCGGTGCGGGCCTCCGACGGTGTGCCGTCGGTCCCGACCCGTCGGCCGCGTGCAGCCCGGACGGACCGGACGACCAGCAGGGCGGCCAGCAGCAGGAGCGCGGCGGCGACGATGCCGGGGAACACCGCGGGCCCGGGGAACGCGGTGCCCTCGGGGACCTCCATCGTGACGATGCCGACGACGAGGTAGACCGCGAAGGCGGTGAAGAGCGCCGGGGTGGTCAGCTCCTTCGCCACCGCGGCGACGCGGCCGGGGTCGGCCCGCAGCGTGAGCCGCTGTCCGACGACCACGGAGGACGACGTGGGGTTGCTCGGACGGGTCATCGGCCCAGCTCCTCGTACAGCCCGGTGATGCGCTCGCGCTCCTCGTCGATGAACGCGTCGAGCTCGTCACCCGTGATGATCCGCTCGGTCCAGTGGTACCGCTCCATGGCGTCCGCCCACTCGGGGGTGTCGAGCGTGTCCAGCACGATGTCGGTGAGCTGCGCCCGCTGCTCGTCGTCGAGTCCGCCCGGTGCGGCGATCTCGCGCCAGTTCGTCAGCGTGACGTCGTGCCCCTGCTCGACCGCCGTGGGGATGTCGATGCCCTCGACCGGCTCCGCCGCGACGAGCGCGAGTGCGCGCAGACGACCGGACTCGATCTGGTCGATGTTGTCCGGGTACCCGCCCGAGGCCGCCGCCGCCGTGCCGTTGAGGAGCGCCTGGATGGCCTCGCCACCGCCGTCCGACGGGATGTAGTTCGTGTCCTTCGGGTCGATCCCGGCCGAGACGGCGAGGTCGGTGACGACGAGCTGGTCGAACGAGCCGCCGCCCGTCCACGGCACCGAGCCGGGTCGCTCGCGCCAGGCGCTGACGAGGTCGTCGAGCGTCTCGTACGGCGAGTCGCCAGGGACGACGATGACGTCGTACTCCTCGACGGTGACCGCGAGCGGCGTGATGTCGTCGTGGGTGACCGCGGAACCGAACTGGATCTCGGCCGCGAGGAGTCCCGTCCCGCCGACGAGCAGCGTGTCCGTCTGTCCGGCGAGCCGAGCGACGTTCCCGAGCGCGATGGTGCCACCGGCGCCGGGCATGTTGACCACCTGGACCGAGTTGACGATGCCGTTCGCGCGCTGCGCCTGCTGCATGGACCGTGCGACGCCGTCCCAACCGCCGCCGGCCGCCGCCGGCGCCACGAGGGTCACCGACCGGGTCGGGTCACCTCCGGCCGCTGCCGACGTCACCGAGCCGAAGGCCGCGACCGCGATGGACACCGCGGCGACGGCTGTCCCGACCACGCGTGCGACGGGGCGACGGGCACGCAACGGACCCGGCGTCCCCGTCGTCGGCTGCTCCGGCACTGGTTGCTCCGGCTGCACTGGTTGCTCTGGCATTGCTGGCTCCCTCCTGCGCACGTCGTCGTGTCGCAGGTCGAGAAGTACGATGGCAGCCGCCGACCGGGCGAGCACCCGGCGGCGGAGATGTGCTCATTGACGCTCACGGCGTCGCGGCCGAAGGGGGACGCCACGGTGACCAGGGCTCGTCTCGGGCGGTTGCGGCGGACCGCGGTGCTCGCGCTGCCGAGCGTCATCGTGCTCGCGGCGACGGGTGTCACGACCGGGGTCGCGGCCGTGGTGCAGGAGCGCGCCATCCGCACGTCCGTGGTCGACCAGGTGTCCGGCGTCGCGTCGAGCCTGGCCGACCTGCCCGAGGTGCGGGACGCGGTGGCGTCGGTCGCCGACCGGGGCGCACCCGGGGCGCTCGCCGACGCCGACGACCTCGCCTCCGCCACCGCGGCACTGCAACCGATCGCGACGCTCGTCGAGGGTGCCGCCGGCGTCTCGTACGTCGTGGTCACCGACGACGACGGCGTGCGGATCACCCACCCGGACCCGGCGGAACGCGGTGAGCCCGTCGAGACGACGATCGCGCCCGTGCTCCGCGGTGCGGAGTTCGTCGGCACCGAGACCGGCCCGACCGGGACGACCCTGCGTGCGAAGGTGCCCGTCGTCGACGCGGACGGCGAGGTCGTCGGCGTCGTGGCGGTCGGCGTGCTCGAGTCCACCATCGCGGCGGACCGGGAACGGGCACTCGGCACCCTGCTCCCGTGGAGCACCGGTGCGCTCGTCGCGGCGACGCTCGCGAGCGTGCTCCTCTCACTCGTGATCGCCCGACGGCTCCGCCGGGCCGACGCGGTCGACGCGGAGAGCCGGCAGGTCCGGTGGACGACCGAGGCGCTGCGCGAGCAGGCACACGAGTTCGGCACCCGTCTGCACGTGGTGCGCGGACTGGTCGAACAGGGGGACGACGAGGACGCGATGGCCTACATCGACGCCGTGGCACCCGGGCTGACCAGCGGCGGCGGTGCCGGGTCGCCGCGCCGCGGTGCGGTGGCGACGGCGTCGGTCGCGGCGGTGCGCTCGGAGCTCGCCGTGGCCGGGACCACGCTCGACCTGCGGATCGCCGACGACGTCGTGCTCGACGACGCGGTGCTGCTCGTCCTCGCCAACCTGTGCCGGAACGCCGCCGAGGCCGGGGCGGCCACCGTCAGCTGCACCATCGGCTCGCATGACGGGCGTGTGACGGTGACGGTCGAGGACGACGGACCGGGCATCGACCCGGCCGACGCGCACCGCGTGCTGACCCGCGGGTGGTCGTCGAAGACCGACGAGAGCGGCCTCGGGCGCGGCATCGGCCTGGCACTCGTCCGACGCACCGCCACCGACCGCGGCGGATCCGTGGTCGTCGGACGGTCGGCAGCGCTCGGCGGTGCCCGGCTCGACGTCGAGATGGCGGCGGGGTCGTGACGGCGGCGCTCCGCGTGCTCGTGGTCGACGACGACGCCGGCGCTCGCGCACTCCACACCCGGTGGGTGGCCGCGACCGAGGGGTTCGCCGTCGTCGGGGCGGTCGCGTCCGGTGGCGCCGCGCTGGCATCCGTGGAGCGCGGGGTCGACCTCGTGCTGCTCGACATGCGCCTGCCCGACATCAGCGGCATCGAGGTCCTGCACCGCATGCACGTCGCCGGCGTCGACGACACCGACGTGCTGGTCGTCAGCTCGTCCCGCGACCAGGTCACCGTCCGGCAGGCGCTCGCCGCGCACCCGGTCGGGTACCTGCTGAAGCCGTTCGACCGCGAGGCCCTGCAGGACCGACTCCGCGCCTACGCGGCCGAACGTCGGTCCCGCGAGGACGCGCAGCGCGACGTCCCGATGGGGCAGGGCGACGTCGACCGGCTGCTCGCCACCGGATCGGTGCGCGTGGTCGGACCCGACCGCACGGCGACGCGAGCGCCCGAGGACGCCCTCCCGAAGGGCGTCAGCGCCACCACGCTCGGTCGGGTCGTGACGGCGCTCGACCCCGTGGTCGCACGCTCGGTCGACGAGGTCGCGGCAGCGACGGGCACCTCGCGGGCCACCGCCCGCCGGTACCTCGACCACCTCGTCGCGACGGGCGCCATCGACCTGGCGCACCGGTACGGCCGTCGAGGCCGCCCGCAGGTGCTCTACCGGCTGACGCCGGCTCCCTGAAGGCCCGGCCACGGCAGCCGGGTCGCGATCCGTGACGGACGGGAGGCCCGTGGCGGCGTCGCCACGGGCCTCCCCTCCGTCACCGGGTCACGCGCGTCGCGTGGTGACGACCCGTCGTACGGTCCCATCCGTGGCGGGCGGGCGTCCGGTCAGGACGGGTGGCGGGCGGTCCACTCGCGGAACGGGGCCGTCGGGTCGTCGACCCGGCCCTGCTCGCTCGGCAGGGCGCGCTCCGCGACGGGCTTCGCGTACTCGTCGTAGAAGGTGGCGAGCGTCATCAGGCGGTTGCCGTCCTCGTAGTGCTCGCCCTCCTGCTCCCGCGTCGCGGCGAAGACCACGCGGTCCGGCTGGGCGTAGTACAGCGCGCCGAGGCACATCGGGCACGGGTACGCGGTGACGAACACCTCGTGGCCGGTGAGGTCGGTGATGCCCTGCTCGGCGGCGGCGCGGATCGCGCGGATCTCGGCGTGCGCGGTCGGGTCGCCGGTCTGGGCGACGTGGTTGACGGCCTCGACCACGACCTCGCCGTCGCGGACGATCAGGCAGGCGAAGGGCTTGCCACCGTCGTGGACGTTGTCGAGGGCGCGAGAGACCGCGAGGGCGGTGAGTTCGTCGTCGTGCATGCCGGCCACGGTGCTCTCGGCCGGTGCTCGTCGGGTGTGCGTCCGGGGGACGGGGACGATCGGATCGCGGTGCTGGTCAACCGAGCCAGGACGGGTCGGCGAAGAGCTCCTCGACCTCGGTGACGAAGCGCGAGGCGTGGAAGCCGTCCACCGCCGCGTGGTTGATCCGGAGCGCCATCGGCATGCGGGTGCGTCCGTCCACCTGTCGGTAGCGCCCGAGCGTGATCACGGGCGCCAGGTGGTCCTCGGCGCCCGTCAGGTGCAGCGCGAAGCCGGTGAACGACGTGCGGGGGAGCGTCGAGACGTCGAAGAGGTCGGTGCGACCGGTGCCCTGCGGGAACATGCGGTGGTCGTCGCGGTACCGCTCGGTCGTGGCGACCACGGCGTCGTGGAACGCCCGTGCGTCGGGGTCGTACTCGGTGACGAGCACCGAGAAGGTCTCGGTGTCGGGGTGGAAGACCGTGAAGGTCGGGTGCACCACGTCCCACACCGCGGGCCGGCCCTCCTCGGTGAGCTGCATCCGGAACTCGTCGTGCCGGTTCACGACCGTCGCGAGCACCCAGATCTGCGACGGGTACGTCTTCGCGCCGGCGGCTCGGGCGGCGTCGACGAAGGCGGTGACGTCGACCTCCACGGTCATCTCCCACGCACAGGGCTCCCGCCGGTAGTGCGCGAAGTGCTCGGCGCGGGGCCACTGGTCGAGGTCGATCGGTCGGAGTCGGTCCACCCGGCCAGTCTCGTCCCCCGGACTCCCGACGCGCGTGCACCGGACGGCGGTTCAGTGGTGCATGCCCTCGACGCCGTTCTCACCAGCGCTCGCGACGTTCTTCCGCGGGCTCGCCGCGCACAACGAGAAGTCGTGGTTCGAGGAGCACCGCGACGACTGGGAACGGCACGTGCAGGAGCCGATGGAGGCGCTCCTGCACGAGGCCGAGCACCGCTACGGTGCCGGACGGGTGCTCCGGCAGCACCGCGACCTGCGCTTCACGCCGGACGAGCGGCCCTACCGCGAGGACACCGGTCTCACCGCGGGCGGCACGTACCTCAGTGCCGGAGCGGACGGGTTGCAGGTCGGCGGTGGACTCTACGAACCGTCCCGCGCACAGCTGCGGGCAGCGCGCACCACCATCGACGAGCACCCGCAGGCCGCGGCCGCGCTGCAGCGTGAGCTCGACGAACTGACCGGTGCCGGGTACGAGCTGGCCGGACCGCCGCTGAAGACCGCCCCGCGCGGGTACGACGTGGACCACCCGCGGATCGACCTGCTCCGGATGCAGCACTACGCGGCGCTCGTGCACCTGCCGCTGGAGAGCTCCCTCGACGACATCACCGCGGCGTGGGACCGCGTGCAGCCGCTGGTCCGGTGGACGGTGAAGTGGGCACGGGCGGACGACCCGGAGGCTTCGGACGACCCGGCGCCGCCCGTGCCGGGAGCCCGGTCGATCGACGAGCGCGCCTGACCGCCTGATCGCCCGTCCGTCGGCTGCTCCCTAGGCTCGGGGCATGCCGACGCTCGATCGTTCCCCTGCCCTCGTCGCCACCGGGTTCCTCGCGATCCCCGTCGCCCAGGCGCTCGTCGCACTGCCGAGCGACCTGCTGTCGACGATCCAGGCGGCGCCGATCGACCCGGCCCTCGCTGACACCGCAGCGTTCTCCGAGGCGTACGGCTACCCGCTCGAGGGCGGCGCGAACTGCATCGTCGTCGCGGGGAAGCGCGGCGACGAGGTCCGCCACGCGGCGTGCGTGGTGCTCGCGTCGACGAAGCTCGACGTGAACCGGGTCGTGAAGAAGCTGCTGGACGTCCGCAAGGCGAGCTTCGCGCCGATGGACCAGGCGGTCGAGCTGACCGGCATGGAGTACGGCGGGATCACCCCGATCGGGTTGCCCGCGGACTGGCCGGTGTACGTCGATGCCCGCGTGCTCGGTGCTCCGGAGGTCGTCGTCGGCGCCGGGCTCCGCGGGGCGAAGGTGTTCCTGCCCGGGCGGACCCTGGCGGCGCTGCCGAACGTCACCGTGGTCGAGGGGCTGGCCCTCGCGGACCAGGCCCCCGACGCCCCCGACGCCACGGGCGTCGGCTGAGCCCCGTCAGCGGGCGGCTGCCAGGGTCTTCGTGATCCGCTGCAGCGAGACCGTCTCGGCGGTGCCGAGCTCCTGGGCGAACAGGCTGAGGCGGAACTCCTCGAGCATCCACCGTGCGTGCACGAGCTCGGCGTGGGCCCCGACCGACGGCGGGAACACGCCACCGGCGTCGGTGTAGCGGTCGGTGGCGACCGTGACCTCGCGCATCCACGTGGCGTCACGGCCGGGGTTCTGCAGGAGCTTCTGCACGCGGGCCTCGACACCCCGCAGGTACACCCGGATCCGCCGGAGCCGGTCGAGCCCGGCGACGGCGACGAAGCCCGGGAAGACCAGGCGCTCCACCTGCTGGCGCATGTCGGTCAGCGCCGGCAGGAGCGCCATCGAGTTCGCCTGCTTCATCGCCTTGTCGGCCGCCCGCTGCGCGGTGAGCACGGCGGCGACCTCGGACACGGCGGTGAACATCGTGTCGACGACGGTGGCGGACACGGCATCGCGGACCGTCTCGAAGTCGGCCTTCGAGAAGACCAGGCCGTCGGGGTGGGTGCGTCGGATGCCCGCGTCCACGACGGCGGCCAGCACGTCGTCGAACAGCGCCGCGGTCGACGCGTACGGGCTCGCGGCCAGCGCGAGCTTCTCCTGCGCCGTGAGGTGCGACTGCACGTACGACACCGGCGAGGGCACGGCGTGCATGACGAGCCGACGGACGCCGGCGGGCATGTTCACAGTGCGGTCACCGGGCGTCGCCAGGAGGCGGACACCGACCGTCGCCTTGGGGCCGTCGCCCTCCTCGACCAGCGACGGGTAGGCACGGATCACGCCACCGGCCTGCTTCGTGTCGAGGACCTGCGGCAGGTCGTCGGACGGCCAGGCGGTGAGGCCGGAGCGTTCCACCTGCGTGCCGGAGGAGGCCCCGGCGACGCGCGCCGCGCCTCCCGGCCGGGCCGCTGCCCTCGCCGTCGCGGAGGCGACGCTCTGCTGCGTCCGGTCCTTCAGCTTCGTCTGCAGGGCCGCGAGGTCCTTGCCGGACTCGACCCGACGGCCGCGCTCGTCGACGACCGCCCAGGTGGGCAGCAGGTGCGCCGGCACCCGGGACAGGTCGAAGTCGGCCTCGGTCACCGGCACGTACGTCATCCGCTGGATCGCCGCGGCGAGGGTCGCGCGGAAGGACTCCGTCGGCTCGGTCGGAGCGTCGTCGGGTAGTTCGGCGACGATCTTCTCGGCCCAGTCGGCAGCGGGGACGACGTTCTTCCGGATCTGCTTCGGCAGCGACTTGATGAGTGCGGTGACGAGCTCCTTCCGCAGGCCACGGACCTGCCAGTCGAAGCCCTCCTCGCGCATGCGGGGGAGCAGCGCGAGCGGCACCTGCACGCTGACGCCGTCGTCCTGCGCGCCCGGCTCGAAGCGGTACTTGATCGCCAGGCGCTGGTCACCGGAACGCCACTGCGTCGGGTACTCCTGCTCGTCCTGGGCGGCCTCGGCGGCGTCCTCGTCGAGCAGGTCCTGCCGCCGCATCGTGAGCAGGTCCGGCTGCTCACGACGGGTCGTCCGCCACCACCCCTCGAAGTCGCGCGTGGTGGCGACGTCCGCAGGGATCCGTGCGTCGTAGAACTCGTACACACGCTCGTCGTCGAACAGGATGTCGCGACGGCGGGTGCGCTCCTCGAGCTGCTCGAGCTCGCGGCGGAGCTTCCGGTTCGCGCGGTCGAAGGCCTGCTGCGCGTCCCACTCGCCCTCGACGAGAGCGTGGCGGATGAACAGCTCGCGCGAGTGCTCGGGGTCGACGCGCCCGTACTGCACGCCGCGACGCTGCACGATCGGGACACCGAACAGCGTCACGCGCTCGTACGCCACGACCGCGCCCTGCTTCTTCTCCCAGTGCGGCTCGCCGTAGGTGCGCTTGAGCAGGTCACCGGCGAGCGGCTCCACCCACGCGGGGTCGATCCGGCCGACGGTCCGGGCGAACAGGCGACTCGTCTCGACGAGCTCGGCGGCCATCACGGCGTCGGGCTGCTTCTTCGCGAGGACGCTGCCCGGGAACACCACGAACCGGACGTTGCGCGCGCCGAGGTAGTCGCGCTTCTCCTTGTCCCGCAGCCCGATCTGGCTGAGGAGCCCGGCGAGCAGCGAACGGTGCACCGCGTCGCCGTCCTCGGAGCGCGACTGGCCCACCCGCACGTCGACCTGCTTCGCGGCGCGGGACAGCTGCCGGTACAGGTCCTGCCACTCGCGGATCCGCAAGTAGTTGAGGAACTCGGCCTTGCACAGGCGACGGAACGCGCTCGACGACAGCTCCTCCTGCTTGTCCTCGATGTGGTTCCAGAGGTTGAGCAGGGTGAGGAAGTCGCTCGTCGGATCGGCGAACCGGGCGTGCAGCTGGTCGGCGTGGGCACGCTTCTCGAGCGGTCGTTCACGTGGGTCCTGGATGCTCAGGGCGCTGACGATCGCGATGACCTCGCGCCCGACGCCCTGGCGACCGGCCTCGAGCACCATCCGGCCGAGCCGCGGGTCGATCGGCAACCGGGTGAGCTGTCGGCCCGACTTGGTGATCCGGCCGTCGCGGTCGACCGCGCGGAGCTCCCGCAGCAGGTCGAGGCCGTCCTTGACGCCCCGGGAGTCCGGCGGCTGCAGGAACGGGAAGCGTTCGATGTCGCCGAAGCCGAGGGAGATCATCTGCAGGATGACCGCCGCGAGGTTCGTGCGGAGGATCTCGGGGTCGGTGAACTCCGGACGGCGCGTGAAGTCGTCCTCGGAGTAGAGCCGGACCGCGATGCCGGCGCTGGTGCGACCCGCGCGTCCGGAGCGCTGGTTCGCGCTCGCCTGGCTGATCGCCTCGATCGGCAGCCGCTGCACCTTCGCCCGCGGGGAGTACCGGGAGATGCGGGCGGTGCCGGTGTCGATCACGTACTTGATGCCCGGCACCGTCAGGGAGGTCTCCGCCACGTTCGTGGCGAGGACGACGCGGCGACGGACACCCGGGGTGGTCCGGCGCTCGAACACGCGGTGCTGGTCGGCGGCGGAGAGTCGGCCGTAGAGCGGCAGGACCTCGGTGCCCGGGTAGCGCTTGCCCTCGATCGCCTCCTGCGCGTCACGGATCTCGTTCTCGCCCGACAGGAACACGAGGACGTCGCCCGGGTCCTCGCGCGCGAGTTCGTCGAGCGCGTCGGTGATGCCCTGGAGCACGTCGCGGTCGTCCGCGCTCCCACCGCGGCCACCGCTGTCGTCGGTCCGTGGGTCGGTGTCGTCGCCCTCGTCCGCACCGGTGTCACCGTCCGCGGCGTCGTCGGCGACGAGCGGCCGGTAGCGGATCTCGACCGGGTACGTCCGGCCGGACACCTCGATGATCGGTGCGCCGCCGAAGTGCTGCGAGAACGACTCCGGGTCGATCGTCGCACTCGTGATGATGACCTTGAGGTCGGGGCGCCGGGGGAGCAGCCGCTTCAGGTACCCGAGCAGGAAGTCGATCGTCAGCGAGCGCTCGTGGGCCTCGTCGATGATGATCGTGTCGTAGCGCTCCAGGTCACGGTCGAAGTGGATCTCGTTGAGGAGGATCCCGTCGGTCATGAGCTTGATCCGGGTGTTCCCGCTCACCTTGTCGGTGAACCGCACCTGGTAGCCGACCAGGTCGCCCAGCTCGCTGCCGAGCTCCTCGGACACGCGCTCGGCGATGGTGCGGGCGGCGATCCGGCGGGGCTGGGTGTGCCCGATCGACTCGCGGCCGAGCTCCAGGCAGATCTTCGGCAGCTGCGTCGTCTTGCCCGAGCCCGTGGCACCGGCGACGATGACGACCTGGTGGTCACGGATCGCGGCGGCGATGTCGTCCCGCCGCTGCGACACCGGCAGTTCGGGCGGGTACGTGATGACGGGCGTGGCAGACATGAGCATTCCAGGATAGCGGTCCGTGCGGCGGCTGTCGTCAGCGGAGCTGCTCGGCGAGCGCGGCGTCGCTCCGGGCCGGCAACGCACAGACGTGGTCGTGGCAGACGTAGGCGGCTGGTGCTGCGCTGTCCCGCCCGGCGAACAGCGAGAACCCGGCGGCGGCCCACGCCCGCGCCTGGTCCGGGGTCACGGTCGCGACCACGGTGCCCGGCCGGCGGGCGGCGAGGCCGGTCCACCGCATCGGGTCGTCGCGGCCGGACACGACGACGACCTCACGCGAGGGACGCTGCAGGGCGAGCGCGACCCCGAGGGCGTCGGCGTGGCCGAGCGGCCGCTCGGTACCGGTGCGTGCACGGTCGGCGACGAGCCGCGTCGCGGCGTCCCGGAGTGCCCGGTCACCGGTGAGTGCGGCCAGTGTCGCCGCGGTCGCCGCCAGTGCGACGGTGCCGGACCGCAGTGCCGTCTGCGGCTGCTCACCCGTCGTCGTGCCGGCTGCCCGCAGGACCGGATCAGCCTCGAAGCGACCGGCGAGGCCGTCGTCGACGAGCGCGCGTGCCGTCTCGGCGTACCGGACCTCGCCGGTGAGCAGCGCGAGCTCGAGCAGCCCCTCGGCGAGCAGTCCGACATCCTCGATCGTGGGAGGCGCCGCGGACGTGCCGTGGGCGGTGCTCGACCGGACCACCACGTGTCCGTCGCGCACGTGGGCGGCCAGGACCGCGTCGGCGGCACCCTGCGCGAGGGCGGTGCACTCGTCGTCACCGCTCCGGGCCGCAGCACGCGCGAGCCCGCGGATCGCGAGGCCGTTCCACCCCGTCAGCACCTGGTCGTCGAGGGGCGGTGGGTCGAACTGTCCGCGCTCGTCGAGTGGCAGCCGGTACCAGTCGCCCTCGACGCGTCGCCCGTCGATGGTCGACTCGCTGTCCTGCGCCGCGACGAAGGCGCCGTCGGGCCGTTGCAGCGTGTCGCGCAGGAAGTCGGCGATGCCCCGTGCCTGCTCGGCCCCGGCGACCGCGAGCAGCCCCGCGTTGTCGTAGAGCATCCGTTCGTAGTGCGGCACGCTCCAGTCGCGCTTGGTCGCGTACCGGAACACGCCGCCGTCGGCGTCCGTCAGCTCGGTCGTCCGGATCGCCCGGAGGCTCCGCTCGAGCAACCCGCGTGCGGCGGCGTCACCGTCGGCCGCGACGTCGGAGAGGAACTCGAGGAGCGGCGCGCTCGGGAACTTCGGTGCACCGCCGAAGCCGCCGTACGTGGTGTCCTCCGCCGAGACGAGCTGCGCGGTCACGGAGCGGATCGCGTCGACGGACGGGAGGCGCGGCGTGTCTGCGTCGGACGGCTCGCCACCCTGGGCGGTGGCGTCCGCCTGCGCCCCCTGCGCGATCGCCGCGGCGATCGCGCTCGCGTTCGCGTCCACCTCGTGCCGCCGCTGGGTCCAGGCATCGAGCACCGCCGTGAGGACCTGGCGGAACGACCCGACCTGGCCGACCGGGGTCGGCGGGTAGTAGGTCCCCGCGAAGAACACCCGCCCCTCGGGCGTCGTGAACGCGGTCAGCGGCCACCCGAGCTGCTGCGTGAAGGCGCTCGCGGAGGCCATGAGGCTGGCGTCCACGTCGGGACGCTCTTCTCGGTCGACCTTGACGGCGACGAAGTCGCGACGGAGCAGCTCGCCGATCTCGGGGTCGGAGAAGCTCTCGCGCGCCATGACGTGACACCAGTGGCACGTGGCGTACCCGACCGAGACGAGCACCGGGACGTCGCGCTCCCGTGCCTCGGCGAACGCGTCGGGTCCCCACTCCCGCCAGTCCACCGGGTTGTCGGCGTGCAGACGGAGGTACGGGCTGACGGACGTTCCGAGCCGGTTGTCGTTCATGCGTCCAGCCTGCCCCGCGGGCGCTGGACGGTGCTGACGATCCGGCGGCCGGTGGACAGGTCGCTCGTCCACAGGCGCAGGCCATGGAGTCCGGGACACCGTGCCCGGGCCGGCGGTCAGCCGGGCAGCCAGCCCGTGAGCGACGCGAGCCGTCGCGCGATCACGAGCGGGGACCTGCCGTCGGTGTCCACCCGGGCGACCGTGTCCGCGACGGCCGAGTCGAGCCTCCCGGCCGTCGCCGTGCTGTGGGCGAGCTGCGCATGCGGGACCGTGCCGCCCGCCCGCCGGGCCAGACGCGCGGCGGTGGTGGCGTCGGAGGCGCGGAGCAGGACCGCGGTGACGAGCGGGTCGTCGCCCATCGCGGCGGCGAGCCGCTCGTGCTCGAGCACGGACACGGTGTTCGTGAAGACGAGCCGGTGGTGCCCGAGCTCGCGGTACGCCGCCCACATCGCGCGCAGGTTCCGCTCGGCGAGCCGGACGGCGGGGTGCGCCACGTGCGGAGCCGGGTGCGCGAGGTCCAGGAGGTCGCCCTCGATGACCGCGTGCGGGACGTCGGCAGCCACCAGCAGGTCGTGGAGCGCCTCGGCCGCGGTCGACTTGCCGACGCCCGAACGCCCGCCGACGAACAGGACCTCCGAGCGGGGCACCGGCTCAGCCCCTGCCGAGCGAGAGCAGCACGAGGGCGGCGTCCTCCGGGCCGTAGTCGAACATCCGCTCCCAGAACGGGTCCTCCGCCCAGGGGACGTCGCCGCCGGCCGGCACGGCGTGCGCGGTCTCGAGCAGCCAGTCAACCTCGGGCCGCACCGCCTCGGCGTACCGCGGGGGCTGCCAGCCGAGCGCCCGTGCCGCCGTCGTGTCGAGGACGAACGGCGACGGCGAGCTCCACGGGGTCGTCCCGACGAAGGCGGGGGCGTCCTCGTCGAGCAGGACCTCGTCGAAGCGGTGGTCGACGAGCCCGGCCACGGTCCGCACGATCTCCAGCACGTCGGGCGCGGTCTCGTCGGCCACGTTGAGGATCCGGCGGTCCGGAGCGTCGGCGACGAGGCGCACGAGCGAAGCGATCCCGCTCGCCGCCGTCGTGTGGTCGACCCCGCGTCCGTGGTCCGCGAGCAGGATCCGCTCCCGGCCGTCGAGCGCGCGACGCACCACGAACCACTCCCGGGGGCGGCCGATCCCGACGCCGTACACCTTCGAGGGGCGCAGCACGGTGACGGGAGCGCCGTGGTCGAGCAGGACCTGTTCGGCGGCAACCTTCGCGGCGCCGTAGCCCTCGCGCGAGGTCGGGTCGCCGTCGCCCGCGACGACGGTCGGCTGGAGCTCCGTGACCGCGCCGCCGAACACCGGCCGTCCGACCGAGTTCGCGTGGCGCCCTCGGTCGTCGACGTAGACCGCCTTCGAGGACACGAACACCGTCGAGCCGACGTCGTCGAGGAACGGTCGCAGCTGCAGGGCGTCGTCACGGGTCGCGCCCACGGTGTCGACGAGCAGGTCGGCGCCGGGACGCAGGAGTTCGCGGAGCACGCTCGTGTCGCGGCGGTCACCGGCCACGAAGGAGGCGCCGGCTGCCGTCAGCGCATCGGCTGCGGGACCACCGTGTCGTGCCACGACGTCGATCTGCCAGTCGTCGCCACCGCGGCCGGAGACGTCGAGGAGGTCTCGGACCACCGCCGACCCGATCCCGCCGGTACCGCCGAGGACGACCGCGCGTCTGGTGCTCATGCGCCAACGCTAGTGCCGCGGGGACGGCCCGGACGCCCGGCCAGCCCGGCCAGCCCGGTCGGCCCGGCCAGCGCGGTCGGCGTGGCCGACGTTGTGGCGTCAGGACGCGAGCAGCTCCGGCTCGAGGCGCCACCACTCGGCGAGCGAGCCGTCGTAGACCTTCACCTGGTCGTGCCCGAGCACCGTCAGGGCGAGCGCGTCGACGCAGGCCGCGCTGCCGACGCCGCAGTACGTCACGATCTCGTCGGCGTCGAGCACCGGCGCGAACACCTCGGCGAGTGCCGGGCCGCGGCGGAGGGTGTTGGTGTCGGGGTCGACCACGTCGTCCGTGGTGATCGCCGTGCTGCCGGGGACCACGCCGGGGTGGTCGGATCCCAGCGCCGACGGGGGAGCCGCCAGGACGACCGCCGCGGGCTCCTCGCCGCGGACGGCGCGCAGGACACGGTCGTGGTCGGCCCACACGGGGCGTTCCTCGCCGGCCAGGAACGGCTCGGCGGACGGCGACGGGGTGCTGCCACGGAGCGGTCCGACGCGGACGGGCCGTCCCTCGTCCCGCCACTTGGTGAACCCACCGTCGAGCACCGCGACGTCGTCGAAGCCGAACGCGCGGAAGATCCACCAGAGCCGTGCCGCCCACTCACCGACGCTGTCGTCGTAGACCACCACGGTCGAGCCGTTGGTCACGCCCAGTCCACTCGCGGCGGACTCGAAACGCTCCGCCGTCGGGCGGGTGAAGGGCACGTCCGCGTCGGGCGTCGAGAAGTCGTCGACCAGGTCGGCGTACCGGGCGCCCGGTACGTGCCCGTGCTGCTCGTACGCGTCGCGGGCGGCCTGCCAGCGCATCGCCGTGCCGACCCCGGTGGTGTGCACCGAGGCATCGAGGACGACGAGATCGTCGGCACCGATGTGGTCGGCGAGCCACTGCGTCGACACGAGCGGCGAGGTCAGGACGGGGGCCATGGCGCTCAGGGTAACCGGGGCCACTGATGTGCCGCAGGAGGACCGACACAGTGCGCAACGCCGCCGTCCCGACCACGGGGTGTGCCGAATCCGTGCGCACCGGAACGGCCGAGGTCGGTCGTTCCTTCGGCCAGCCCCGGGGACGCGACATCCCACGCGTCGATCGACGCGTGGGATGTCGCAGAGCGGGGGCAGAGCAGGGCAGGGCGGACCGGGGGCGGACCGGGCGCGGAGCGGAGCGGCTCGGGTAGCGGGGCGGGGCGGCTAGTGCGCCGCTGCCGGGATGCTGCCCGTGGTCGCCGACGCCGCGCGCTCGAGCTTCGCGAGTCGCACCGACTGCCGGTTGATGAGCAGGCCGCCGGCGAGGGCGACGAGCACGAGCACCCCGGCCGAGATGCCGAAGGCGACGTGGTACCCGTCGATCACCGCCTGGGCCTGCTGCAGCTTCGTCGGTGCTGCCGAGAGGCCCGACAGGCTGTCCTTCACGACGTCGGCGAAGATCGTCGAGAGCAGGGCGGTGCCGATCGAGCCGCCGATCTGCTGCATCGTGTTGACCGTCGCCGAGGCCACGCCGGCGTCCGCCCGTGCGACACCGGTCGTCGCGGTGTTCATCGCAGACGAGAAGATCGTGCCCATGCCGAGACCGATGACGATCAGCGCCGGCAGGACGGTGCCCGCGTAGGTGCTGTCGACGTCGGTGCGGAGCAGCAGCAGGAGCCCGGTCGCCGCGACGAGTCCGCCCGCGAAGATCAGGACCTTCGGGCCGACGCGGGGGAGCAGCCGCCCGCCGATCTGCGTCGCCGACACCATGATCGACAGCGGCATCGGCAGGAACGCCAGACCGGTCTGCAGCGAACTGAAGCCGAGGGTCTGCTCGAGGTAGTACGTCAGGAACAGGAAGATGCCGAACATGCCGATCGCCACGAGGCCGATCGCGATGAAGGCGCCGCCGCGGTCGCGGTCGAGCACGACGCGCAGCGGCAGGAGCGGGTGCGCGACGCGGGTCTCGATGACCACGAACGCGGCGACGAGCAGGACGCCCGCGGCGAGCATGACGATGGTGAGCGGGGCGTCCCAGCCGTTCGACTCGGCGTTCGAGAAGCCGTAGACGATGCCGACCAGACCCGCGGTGATCGTCAGCACACCGGCCACGTCGATGCGGGGACGCTCGACCTTCGGTGGCTTCGCCATGAACACGAGCGCACCGATGACCCCGAGGACCGCGAACACGACGTTGACGTAGAGGCACCAGCGCCAGGACGCGTACTCGGTGAGCACGCCGCCGAGCAGCAGGCCGATCGCCGCACCTGAGCCGGCGATGGACCCGAAGATGCCGAACGCCCGGCCGCGTTCCTTCGGATCGCGGAAGGTCGTGGTGAGCATGCCGAGCGCCGAGGGGGCGAGCAGGGCACCGAAGACGCCCTGCAGTGCGCGGGCGGCGACGAGCAGGCCGAACGAGTCGGCGAGACCACCGAGTACCGAGGCCAGGGCGAACCCGACCAGGCCGACGATGAAGGTGGTCTTCCGGCCGAACAGGTCACCGAGGCGACCGCCGAGCAGGAGCAGGGAGCCGAACGCGAGCGAGTACGCGGTGACGATCCACTGCCGCTGGTCGGTGCCGAAGCCGAGATCGGCCTGCGCCGAGGGGAGGGCGATGTTCACGATGGTCGCGTCGAGCACGACCATGAGCTGGGCGAGGGCGATGACCGCCAGCGCGATCCAGCGGTGGTTCGGCCTGTCGGAGCCGGAGCCGAAGCCGGAGCCGGAGCCGGTCGTGGTGCCGGCAGCACGGCCGGTCGTCGTCGGTGCCGACCCGGTCGGGGTCGGCACGGTCTGTTCTGCCGTCACGGCAGCCTCCTTCGGAGAAGGGTGGAGGTGGCGGAGCACGCGCCGTCGAGCGCTTCGCGAGGAGGTGGAAACCGGATGTGGTGCATCCGTTTGTGTCGAGTGTAGACCGAAACGGAGCCACCGCATCCGTTTGTTCCCAGAATCGTCAACTACCGTCGACGTCGTGAGCACCACCGACACCGCGCACGACCTCGAGCGCCCCCTGCGCGCCGACGCCGCGCGCAACCGCGAGCTGATCCTGCAGACCGCGCGCCGGTGCTTCGCCGAGCGGGGCCTGTCGGTCACGTTGAACGACATCGCGCACGAGGCCGGGGTCGGCGTCGGCACCGTCTACCGCCGGTTCGCCGACAAGGACGCCCTGATCGAGGCGTTGCTCGCCACCAAGTTCGAGGCGATGAACGCCGCCGCCGCCCGAGCCGCGCAGGAGACCGATCCGCGCGAGGCCCTCCGTGTCTACCTGACGGGCGTGTTCGAGTTCCGCGCGCGCGACCGTGCCCTGGCGGACGCCATCGTCCGCGCGGGGAAGGCGCGGCCGTCGATCGTGCACGAGCGGGACCGGCTCGAGCGCCAGGTCGCGACCATCATCGAGCGAGCGGCGGCGTCCGGGGTGGTGCGGGCCGGGTTCAGCTACGCCGACCTCCCGATGCTCACCACGATGGTCGGCGCCGTCGCGGACGCCACACGCGCCCACGACCCCGACGCCTGGCGCCGCTACGCTGAGGTCGTGCTCGAGGGCGTGCTGCCCGGCGGCACCACCGACCCCATGGTCGGCGCCCCGCTCGACCGCGCCGCCATCGAGCGCGCCCTGCACGGCCAGCCCTGACGGTCGCCTGACGCGGTATGCGCCGGGCGGGAGGCTCGTGGCGGCCGGGCACCGCGCCTCCAGGCCGACAGCGGGTCGGCAGTCACCGGCGTCCCGCGCGGTCGCGTCCCCAGGGCCGGACCGCTCCAGCCAGCTCGGCAGCACCGCTACAGCCAGCTCGGCAACCAGTAGTGCGACCGGACGAAGTCCCACGGCATCTGCAAGCCGGTCCACATCGGGTACCAGTACGCCGACGCGAGCACGACGACACCGAGGTACACGCCGACCCAGACCAACGCCCGGGTCCGCCGCGGCCGCGGGTCGGTCCGAGAGCCGGCGACGAGTCCGATCGCCGCAGCCAGGGCCATGACGAGGAACGGCTCGAACGCCACCGTGTAGAACTGGAACACCGTGCGGTCGGTGTACAGCAGCCAGGGCAGGTACCCGCCCGCGACACCGATGAGCACGAAGCCGTACTCCCACCGGCGCCGCAGCACGAAGAGCACGAGCAGCGCGACCGCCGCGATCACCGAGGCGTACCAGACGAACGGGTTCGCGATGCCGGTGATCGCCTCGCCGCAGCGGTCCGCCCAGCAGCCGTCCTGGCCGCGGTTCGTCCCGACGTAGTACATCGACGTGGGGCGCTGCATGACGAGCCACAGCAGCGGGTTCGCCTGGTACGAGTGCGGGGTGTGCAGGCCGATGTTGAAGCCGTAGATCTCCGACTGGTAGTGCCACCAGTTCTGCAGCGGGTCCGGCACCCACGCGAGCAGTCCCGTCCACCGCTCGCCGCCGGAGGCGATCCAGTTCCGGTCCCACCCACCGGAGGTCCGGAACCACCCCGTCCACGACGCCAGGTAGGTCACGGCAGCGACCGGCACGGTGAGCAGGAACGTCACCGGCGCCTGCTGCAGGAAGGCGCTCGAGGACCAGAACGTCACGCCCGCCCGGCGGCGCATCACCATGTCGCTCAGCACGGAGTACAGGGCGAAGAACGCCAGGAAGTAGAGGCCGGACCACTTCGTAGCGGACGCCAGACCGAGGGCGACGCCCATCGCGACGAGCCACGGCCGCCGGACCAGCACCGGCCCCCAGAGCGTGTCGCCGCCGCCGTCCACGCGGCGGTGGACCCAGTCGTCGAGCCGCCGCTGCGTCCACCTCCGGTCGAGCAGCAGCGCACCCGCGCCGAGCACGACGAAGAACGTCAGGATGCCGTCGAGCAGCGTCACGCGCGACAGCACGATCGCCTGCCCGTCGATCGCGAGCAGGAAGCCGGCGAGCGTCCCGATCGCGGTCGAGCGGAACAGCGAGCGGGCGATGACCGCGGTCAGGAACACGGTCGCGGTGCCGAGCACGGCGACCGTGAACCGCCACCCGAACGAGCTGTCGGCGCCGAACAGCAGCATCCCGAGGCCGATCAGGTACTTCCCGAGCGGCGGGTGCGCGATGAACTCCGCCGCCCTCGAGTACAGGTCGGTCTCGCCGTCCGCGAAGCGCTGGTCGGTCGTCGGGGCGCCGTCGTCGGAGGAGTTCGCCGGCCAGGTGCCCTCGTAGCCGAGGTGCACGATCGACCAGCCGTCCTTGACGTAGTACGTCTCGTCGAACACGAGCGAGTGCGGGTGTCCGAGTCCCACCAGACGGAGCACGGCCGCCAGCAGCGTCACCGCGATCGGACCCGTCCAGCGCCACACGGCGACCCGCCGCGACGTCGAGAGGACCCGACCCCACCAGTCGTCGAGGCGGGAGCCGGCCGGTCCGTCGACGAGGGCGGTGCGGTCGTCGGTCAGCTCGCTGGTCATCGCCTGCATCCTACGGATCGCCGCCACGGCGGACCTGGCACCAGAATGGGGAGGTGATCGTCCTCGCAGCAACGCCCATCGGCAACCTCGGCGACGCGTCTCGTCGTCTCGTCGAGACCCTCTCGAACGCGAGCGTGGTGGCCGCCGAGGACACCCGGACCGCGATCCACCTGATGCGTGCGCTCGGCATCGAGAACCGCCCGCGCCTGATCGCCCTCCACGAGCACAACGAGCGCGCGAAGGCCGCCGAGGTGGTCGAGCTCGCCCGCGACGAGGACGTGGTGGTCCTCACCGACGCGGGCATGCCCGCGATCAGCGACCCGGGCTTCCCCCTCGTGGAGGCCGCGGCGGCCGCCGGGGTGACCGTCACCGCCCTGCCCGGGCCGTCCGCGGTGCTCATGGCGCTCGCCGTGTCGGGCCTGCCGACCGACCGGTTCAGCTTCGAGGGCTTCCCGACCCGCAAGGCGGGGGAGCGCCGTCGTCTCTTCGCGTCCCTGGCCGGTGAGCAGCGGACGATGGTGTTCTTCGAGTCACCGCACCGGCTCGCCGACACGCTCGCCGACATGGCCGCGGGGTTCGGGGACGACCGCCGCGCGGTCGTGTGCCGCGAGCTCACGAAGCTGCACGAGGAGGTCCGCCGCGACTCGCTCGCCGCGCTCGCCGCCTGGGCCGCCGACGGGGTGCGCGGTGAGATCTGCGTGGTCGTCGAGGGCTCGACCGGCGCGCTCGACGTGACGAGCATCGAGGACGGTGTGCGGCTCGTGCTCGAGCGGGTCGCCGCCGGGTCGCGCATGAAGGAGGCCGCCGCGGCGGTCGCGGACGCGACCGGCCTGTCGAAGCGCGACCTGTACGAGGGCGCGCTCGCCGCGCGGTAGGGCCGACCACCGTCGGTCTGGAGGCGCGGGGCGGGCCCGCCACCCGCCTCCCGTCCGGTTCTCCACAGGCGGCGCGCGGGGCGCGTCACGCGGCTCCGGCCCGCCCGTAGGATGGTCCGCATGTCCGACGGGTCCTCGTTCAGCATCACCACGCCGATCTTCTACGTGAACGACGTGCCCCACATCGGGCACGCCTACACCGAGGTCGCCGCGGACTTCATGGCACGGTGGCACCGGCAGCGGGGCGACGACGCCTGGCTGCTCACGGGGACCGACGAGCACGGCCAGAAGATCCTCCGGACCGCCAGCGCGAACGACGTGTCCCCGAAGGAGTGGGCCGACCGGCTCGTCACCGACGCGTGGAAGCCGCTGCTCGACACGGTCGACGTGGCGAACGACGACTTCATCCGCACGACCGACGAACGGCACGAGCGCGGCGTGACCGCGTTCCTGCAGAAGCTGTACGACGACGGCTACATCTACGCCGGCGAGTTCGAGGGCTTCTACTGCGTCGGGTGCGAGGAGTACAAGCAGCCGAGCGACCTCGTGCCCGGCACCGGTCCCTACGAGGGCCAGCAGGTCTGCGCGATCCACTCGATCCCCGTCGAGGTCCTCGCCGAGCGCAACTACTTCTTCCGCATGAGCGACTTCGAGCAGCGCCTGCTCGACCTGTACGAGTCGAACCCGCAGTTCATCCAGCCCGAGAGCGTCCGCAACGAGATCGTCTCCTTCGTGAAGCAGGGCCTGCGCGACCTGTCGATCTCGCGCTCGAGCTTCGACTGGGGCATCACGATCCCCTGGGACCACGACCACGTGCTCTACGTGTGGTTCGACGCCCTGCTCAACTACGTCACCGCCCTCGGCTACGGGTCGGACGACGACGAGGCGTTCCAGCGCCTCTGGCCGAGCGTGCACGTCGTGGGCAAGGACATCGCCCGCTTCCACGCGGTGATCTGGCCCGCCATGCTCATGGCGGCGGGCCTCCCCGTGCCGGAGCGTGTGTTCGGTCACGGCTGGCTGCTCGTCGGCGGCGAGAAGATGTCGAAGTCGAAGCTCACCGGCATCGCGCCGTCGGAGATCACCGACACCTTCGGCTCGGATGCCTTCCGCTACTACTTCCTCCGCGCGATCACCTTCGGGCAGGACGGCAACTTCAGCTGGGAGGACATCTCCGCCCGGTACTCGGCCGACCTCGCCAACGGCTTCGGCAACCTTGCCTCGCGTCTCGTCGCGATGCTGCAGAAGTACTTCGACGGTGCCGTGCCGTCGCGCGGCGAGCTGACCCCGTCGGACGAGGCGATCGACGCGCTCGCGGTGTCCGTCACCGAGCGTGCGGACGCCGCGGTCGAGGCCTTCGCGCCGCACGAGGCGATCGCCGCCGTGTGGGAGCTCGTCGACGCGCTGAACGGGTACATCACCGAGCAGGAGCCCTGGGCGCTGGCGAAGGACGAGTCGGCGCGCGAGCGTCTCGGCACCGTCCTCGCGACGGCGCTCCGCGGCCTCGGCACCGTGAACGTCCTCGTGTCCCCGGTGATGCCGAAGGCAACGGAGAAGCTCTGGGCGTCGATCGGTGCCGGCGGATCGGTGACCGAGCAGCGCGTTGACCGCGCCTACGAGTGGCAGGGCGCCGCAACCGTCGTGCCGCTCGGGTCCGGCCTGTTCCCGCGCATCGAGCAGCAGCCCGAGCAGGGCGCAGCGTGACCGACGCGGCGGACGGCTCGCACGTCCGGGCGCGTGGCGAGGGGGCGTCCGGCGGCTCGAAGCGCGACCTGAGCTACCCACCGCTGCCGCAGGCGCTCGTGGTGCCGGTGTACGACAACCACACGCACATGGAGATCGCCGACGGCGTCGGCGAGGGCGGCGACGGTCCGCTCGACTACCGCGAGCACCTCGACCGTGCGTCGAGCGTCGGGGTCCGCGGCGTCGTGCAGGTCGGCACCGACCTGGCGACGTCGGAGTGGTCGGCGCAGATCGCCGCGCGTGAGCCCCGTGTGCTCGCCGCCGTCGCGCTGCACCCGAACGAGGCGCCCGTGCTCGACGAGCAGGGGCTGCTCGACGAGCACCTCGCCGGCATCGAGCGGCTCGCGGCGCTGCCCCGCGTCCGGGCGATCGGCGAGACCGGTCTCGACTTCTTCCGCACCGGCGAGGACGGCCGCGCGGCACAGGTCCGCTCGTTCGAGGAGCACATCCGCATCGCGAAGGAGCACGACCTCGCGCTGACGATCCACGACCGTGACGCGCACGAGGCCGTGGTCGAGGTGCTCGACCGCGTCGGCGCTCCCGAGAAGACCGTCTTCCACTGCTTCTCCGGCGGTCCCGACCTCGCCCGGCTCTGCGCCGAGCGCGGCTGGTACATGTCCTTCGCCGGAACCGTCACGTTCAAGAACGCCCAGTCGCTCCGAGACGCCCTGCAGGTCGCGCCGCGGCACCTGGTCATGATCGAGACGGACGCCCCGTTCCTCACGCCGACGCCGTACCGCGGGCGGCCGAACGCGCCGTACCTGATCCCGCTCACGCTCCGGTCGATGGCCGAGACCCTCGGTACCGACCCGTCGATGCTCGCGGCGCAGATCGCCTCGACGACCGAGCTCGTCTACGGTGCGTGGGACGCCGAGCCCGTCACGGTGGACCAGTAGTCGTGGGCGCACTGCTCGGCCCGGCGGAGATCCGGGACCTCGCCGCCAAGCTCGACGTCACCCCGACGAAGAAGCTCGGCCAGAACTTCGTGCACGACGCCAACACCGTGCGCCGCATCGTCTCGGCCGGCCGGGTCACGTCGGACTCCCGCGTGCTCGAGATCGGACCGGGGCTCGGCTCCCTGACCCTCGGGCTGACCGAGACCGGCGCGTCCGTCACCGCGGTGGAGATCGACGGTCGGCTCGCAGCCCAGCTGCCCGCGACCGTCGCGGCGATGCAGCCGGGCGCGCGCCTGCGGGTCGTGCACCAGGACGCGCTCGCGGTGACCGCCGACGAACTGCCCGAGGCCCCGACGCACGTCGTGGCGAACCTGCCGTACAACGTCTCCGTCCCCGTGCTGCTGCACCTGCTCGCGACCTTCCCGACCATCGAACGGGTGCTCGTCATGGTGCAGGCCGAGGTCGGCCACCGCATCGCCGCCGGGCCGGGCAGCAAGGTCTACGGGGCGCCGAGCGTCAAGGCTGCCTGGTACGGGTCGTGGTCGACCGCCGGGCAGATCAGCCGCCAGGTGTTCTGGCCGGTGCCGAACGTCGACAGCGTGCTCGTCGGCTTCGACCGTCGTGAGCGCCCGGGGGACGAGACGCTGCGGGCGCAGGTCTTCGAGCTCGTCGACGGGGCGTTCCAGCAGCGCCGGAAGATGCTCCGGCAGAGCCTGTCCGGGGTCCTGGGGTCCAGCGCCCGTGCGTCGGAGCTGCTGACCGCGGCCGGTCTCGACCCGACTGCTCGGGGTGAGGCGCTGTCGCCGGACGACTTCGTGCGCCTCGGACTGACGGTCCTCGCCGCCGCCTGACGGCAGGCGGTCGGGTCACTGCTCCGGTCCGGTGGTCGTCGTGTCGGCGACGGAGCCCTAGGCTGACCGCGTGCACGCTCCGACCTCACGCTTCGCCCTGGCGATCACGCTCTTCTTCCTCGCGGGCGGTGCACTCGTCGTGGTCCTCGCCGTCGTCGCCCTCGTCCGTGACGCCGGCGACGATGCTGCGTGGGCAGCCGCCCTGTTCGGGGCAGGCCTGGCGGCGTGGGGACTCTGGTTCAACCAGCTCGCGGACGAGGACGAGGACGGGGCGTCCACCGGGGCCGAGCCGCGGGCTGCGAGGAGCTCCATCGGCACCGTCGCGATGGTCGCCGTCCTGGCCGGGGGCGCCTTCTGGGTGCTCCGTGGACCGCTGGACCGGACGCTGGCCGAGTCGCTCCTCGTCACCGCCATCGTGCTGGGGCTCTGGGCGTTGAACCGGGGGCTCGACGCGCGGATCCGGCGTCGGCGCGCCGCCGGCGAGGTCGACTGACGGAGCAGCGTGCTCCCGCCGGCGCCGGTGCCCGCACCGGCCCCGACCCCGACCCCGGCCTGACGGTCGACGTGCACACGTCTCCTCGCCCGGGGCTGATCCGCCCGTGGTGCGTGGCTCAGTGGCCGCGGCCGGCCATCGCCTCGAGGATCTGCTGGTGCGTCCCGTCGCGCTCGGCCCAGCGCAGCGGCTGGACGTCCTGCACGAGGATCTCCGGCGCGGCACCGGAGTCGAGCAGACCCATCACCTCGTCCGTGAAGGCGTCGAGGGGCATCCCGCCGAAGTCGGCGCCACCCATCAGGTCCGTCTGCACGGCCGGCGGGGCGAGCTCCAGCACCGCCACCGAGCTGCCGACGAGCTGCTGCCGGAGCGCCTGCGTGTACGAGTGCACCGCGGCCTTCGTGGCGCTGTAGGTCGGGGTCGCGGTCAGCGGGACGAAGGCCAGACCGGACGACACCGTGATCAGCGTCGCCGCCGGCCGGGAGAGCAGGTGCGGCAGGAAGGCGTCGATGAGCCGGATCGTCCCGACCAGGTTGGTCTGGACGGTCGCGAGTGCGTCGTCGATGTGTCCGGGGTCGCGCAGGTCCTCGTTGCGCATGATGCCCGACATCGTGACGACGGTGTCGAGCTCCGGCCAGCGGGCCGTCACGTCCGCTGCCGCGCTCGCGATGGAGTCCGCGTCGGCGACGTCGATCGCGACGGTACCGAAGCCGTGCTCGGCGGCGAGGGCGTTCAGGCGGTCCTGGCGGCGGCCGCCGATGACGACGGTGCTGCCGGCGGCCTGCAGGCGCTGCGCGAGGGCGAGCCCGAGGCCCGAGGTCGCGCCGGAGATGAAGACGGTGCTGTTCGTGGTGTCCATGCCGACCACGATGCTCCTGCGCCCGGGGCTCCTCCAGGGCGCGGGCATCGGGGGACCGGCGGTCCCTGGCTCCGCTCCGGCCGAGACGGCACGATGGGGGCATGGACCGCCCCACGCTCGCCGACTTCCTGCGCCGCCGCCGCGAGCTGCTGCGCCCCGAGGACGTCGGCCTCGGCAGCGGTCCCCGTCGGCGGACCCCCGGACTCCGTCGCGAGGAGGTCGCCGCACTCGCCGGGATGAGCGTCGACTACTACACGCGGCTCGAGCAGCAGCGGGGCCCGCAGCCGTCGGAGCAGATGGTCGCGGCGATCGCCCGGGCCCTCCGGTGCAGCCTCGACGAACGCGACCACCTGTTCCACCTCGCCGGGCACACGGCGCCGGTCCGGATGCACCGCGCGGACCACGTGGACCCCGCGATCCTGCGCGTGCTCGACCGGCTCGAGGACACCCCGGCGATCGTCGTGAGCCACCTCGGTGAGACGCTCGTCGAGAACCGGCTCGCTCGGGCACTGCTCGGCGGATCCGTCGACCTGCCGGGCAACGAGCGCTACCAGGCGTGGCGCTGGTTCGTCTCGGGGACGGAGCAGGCGAAGTACGCGCCCGAACAGCACGAACGGCTCGGTCGGGTCGTGGTCGCGTCGCTCCGCGCGGCCGTCGGGCTCGCGGGGCCGAGCGACCGTCGGGCGACGGAGCTCGTCGCCGAACTGCAGCGCCGCAGCCCGCAGTTCCGGGAGCTCTGGGAACGCCACGAGGTCGCGACCCGCTGGTCCGACAACAAGACCATCGTGCAGCCCGAGCTCGGCCGGATCACCGTCGACTGCCAGGTGCTCCACACGGACGACCAGGCGCAGGCGCTCCTGTTGTTCACCGCGCCCGCGGGGAGCGAGGACGCGCAGAAGCTCGAGCTCCTCGGCGTCGTCGGCACGCAGCAGTTCGGCGCCGACCGCGTCGCGCGCTGATCCTCAGTCCGCCGACGCACCCCGTGCCCGCAGGGCCTCGACGACGGCTTCGGGGTCGTTGCACCGGAACCGCAGCGACCGCGCCCCGCGGATCGCGACCTGCACGCCGGGTCCGCCGTCGAGCAGCACCGCCGTGCCGCCGGGGACGAGCCGGATGCCGAGCCCGCCGGAGTTGCCACCCGTCATGTGCACGACCTCGGCCGACGTGATCTGCTCGGGGGCGACGCGCCGCCGGTACCACCAGGGGCGGACACGGACCTCGAGCACCTCGTCGACCCGCACCGTCATCCGCATGGTCATCATCCCGATGCCGAGCGCGACCGTGACGGCGAGGGTGACCACCAGCACGCCGACGTCCGACGCCGACGGCGGCTGGTCCTGCCACCCCGCCGGCACCGCGAGCACGAGCGTCGCGATCCCGACCGCGGTCGCGATCACGGCCCACCCCACGACGGTCATCACACGGCCGGGACGGACGGTCTCCTCGTACGCGGGGTAGGACATGCGTTCCACCCTCGCACACCCGGCGCTCCGGCACGAGGTGACCCCGCCGCGATGGCACGAGGCGACCGCGCGCGGACGCACGCCGCAATCCCGCGTCACACACCTGGCACCCCCAGGGGGAGCGTGCCTAGGGTGGCCCGGTGACAACTCCGCGCGTGTACGTCATCCACGAGAACCCCGAGTGGTTCCCGCCGTTCGCCGCTGCCTTCGCGGCAGAAGGGGTGCCGGTCGAGGAACTCCTGCTCACCGACGGCGGTGCCCTGGGCAGCATCGACCTGACCGCCGAGCCGGCTCCGGGCGTCTACTGGTCGCGGATGTCCGCGTCGAGCCACACCCGCGGCAACGAGCACAGCAAGGAGTACGCCCGCGCGCTGCTCGGCTGGCTCGAGCGCTCCGGTGCGACGGTCGTGAACGGCAGCCACGTGCTCGAGCTCGAGGTGTCGAAGGTCGCCCAGCACGGGCTCCTCCGGGACGCCGGCTTCGACGTGCCCCGCACGACCGCGGTCTTCGGGTCGGCCGCCCTGCAGGACGCCGCGCGGACCTTCACGGACGGGCAGGACGTCCCCTTCATCACGAAGCACAACCAGGGCGGCAAGGGCCTCGGCGTCCGCCGTTTCGACACCCTCGCCGAGTTCGACGCGTACGTCGACAGCCCCGAGTTCGAGGCCCCCGTCGACGGCATCACGCTGCTCCAGGAGCTCCTGACCGCCCGCGAGCCGTTCATCACCCGAGCCGAGTTCGTCGGCGGCGAGTTCGTCTACGCGGTCCGTGTCGACACGAGCGCCGGCAGCTTCGAGCTCTGCCCGGCCGACGCGTGCGAGGTGCCCCAGGCCATCGCCGGCGCCGTCTGCGACGTGCCCGGCGCCGAGACGACCGGCACCGGGGCACCGGCCGCCTTCAGCATCCGTGACGAGGTCACGGCCCACCACCCGCTCGTGCAGCAGCTCCGGACGTTCCTCGCCGACCAGCGCATCCAGGTCGCGGGTGTCGAGTTCATGGAGACCACGGACGGCCGCACGGTCGTCTACGACGTGAACACGAACACGAACTACAACCCCGCCGTCGAGGCGGTCGCGCCGGTCTCCGGTCCGCGCGCGATCGCGCGCTTCACCGGCGCGCTCCTCGAGCAGGCGTACGCCACGTCGGCGACCACGGCCTGAGACGACACCACCCACCGGCCTGGAGGCTCGTGGCGGGCCCGCCCCGCGCCTCCCGGCCGTCACGACACACCTGAGGAACCACTCGTGCGATTCGGATACTGGACCCCGCTCTTCGGCGGCTGGCTGCGCAACGTCGAGGACGAGGACATGCCCGTCACCTTCGACTACGTGAAGCGGCTGGCGCAGCGTGCCGAGCGGATCGGCTTCGACCTGACGCTCGTGCCGGAGCTCAACCTCAACGACATCAAGGGGACGGCCGCGCCGAGCCTCGAGGCGTGGGCGCTCGCGGCCGCCCTGGCCGCGACGACCGAGCGGCTCGAGATCATGGCCGCGATGCGTCCGGGCTACCACCTGCCGGCGGTGACGGCGAAGCAGGCCGCGACCATCGACGAGATCTCCTGTGGTCGCTTCACGTTCAACGTCGTGAGCGCCTGGTGGGCGGAGGAAGCCCGCCAGTACGGTGGCATCTTCTCCGAGCACGACGACCGGTACGCGCGCACCGAGGAGTTCGTCGCGATCCTCAAGGGCCTCTGGGCCGAGACGCCGTTCTCGTTCACGGGCGAGTACTACGACGTGCAGAACACGCACCTCGAGCCGAAGCCGCGGGTCACCCCGCGCATCTACGCCGGCGGCGAGAGCGAGGCGGGCAAGAGCTCGATCACCCGCTTCGCCGACGCGTACCTGACGCACGGCGGCACCGTCGACGAGCTCCGCACGAAGATCGACGAGATGAAGCGTCGCCGCGAGGACGCCGGCGCCGCACCGTTCGAGGCGTTCGGCATGGCCGCGTACGTGATCGTCCGCGAGACCGAGGAGGAGGCGCAGGCCGAGCTGGCCCGCATCACCGACGTCCGCCACGGGAAGGCGTACGAGTCGTACCAGGACTTCATCTCGAAGTCGCAGCTCGAGCACGTGCCGTCGCTCGAGGACTACTCGGTGTCGAACCGCGGTCTGCGCCCCGGGTTCGTCGGTACGCCGCAGCAGGTCGCCGACCGCATCCGCGAGTTCGAGGACGCCGGCGTCGACACGCTCCTGCTGCAGTTCTCGCCGCAGGCCGAGGAGATGGAGCGCTTCGGCGAGCAGGTCATCCCGCTCGTCCGCGCCGCCGTCCCCGCCGAGCCGGTCGCCTGATGGCGGCCGAGGACGACTGGGCGTTCGAGACGCGGCAGATCCGGGCCGGCTTCACGGCCGACCCGGGCTTCGGGGCGAACGTGCCTCCGATCGCGCAGAGCGCGGCCTTCGTGTACCCCTCGGGCGAGGACGCGGCGGCGCGCTTCATGCTCGACGCACCTGGACACACCTACACACGCGTCAACAACCCGTCTGCGGCGGCCCTGGAGCGACGCGTCGCGGACCTCGAGGGCGGGGTCGGAGCACTGGCGCTGGCGTCCGGTCAGGCGGCGACCTCGCTGGCGGTGCTCGGCGTCGCGCGGGCGGGCGCCCACGTCGTCTCGTCGGCGTCGCTCTACGGTGCGACCTACACGCTCTTCCACTCGACGCTGAGCGACCTCGGCATCACGTTCACCTTCGTGCATGACCCGACGGACCTCGACGAGTGGCGCGCCGCGGTCCGTCCGGAGACGCGGGCGTTCTTCGGCGAGAGCATCCCGAACCCGCGCGGCGACGTGTTGGACTTCGCGGGGGTCGCCGGTGTCGCGCACGACGCGGGGGTGCCGCTCATCGTCGACAACACCATCGCGACGCCGTACCTCGTGCGACCGATCGAGCACGGCGCGGACATCGTCGTGCACTCGGCGACGAAGTACCTCGCCGGCCACGGCAGCGCCGTCGCCGGGATCATCGTCGACGGCGGGAACTTCGACTGGGCGGCGCAGGCGGAGAAGTACCCGCAGCTCACGACGGTCGAGCAGTCCGGGTTCGCCGGGACGGCCTTCGCCGAGAAGTTCGGCCGCCGCGCGTTCATCCAGCGCACCCGGTCGAAGCTGTCCGCCGACCTCGGCCCCGCGATCGCCCCGTTCAACGCCTTCCTCGTCCTGCAGGGCATCCAGACGCTGTCGCTGCGCATGGACCGGCACGTGGCGAACGCGGCCGCGGTCGCCTCGTGGTTGGACGGACACGCGCAGGTCGAGCACGTGCACTACGCCGGGCTGCCCTCGTCGCCGTGGCACCACCTGCAGCAGCGCTACGTGCCGAAGGGGCCGTCGGCCGTGCTGGCGTTCGACCTCGCCGGTGGGGTCGCTGCCGGTCGCCGGTTCGTCGCCGCGCTCGAGCTCTTCGACCACGTGTCGAACCTGGGCGACGTCCGGTCGCTCGTCGTGCACCCCGCGTCGACGACCCACGTGCAGATGACCCCGCAGCAACGCGCGGCCGCCGGCGTCGGGGAGGGCATGATCCGCCTGTCGATCGGTCTGGAGCACGTGGACGACATCCTGGCCGACCTGGCTCGCGGGTTCGCGGCGGCGGGGACCTCGGCGTAGTCCGCGGCCCGGCGCGGGGAGGATAGGTTGGACGCATGACCTCGCTGGCCGCACCGACCCGCGTGCGGGTGCGCGCTCCCGGCAAGATCAACGTGTTCCTGTCCGTCGGCGCGCTGCAGGACGACGGCTACCACGACGTGGCGACCGCGTACCAGGCGGTGTCGCTGTACGAGGACGTCACCGCGGAAGCGGCCGACGACTTCTCCGTGCGCTTCACGGGACCGATCGACGCCAGTGCGGTCCCGACCGACGACTCGAACCTGGCGATCCGCGCCGCGCGTCTCGTGGCCGAGGCCGCCGGGCACCGGGGCGGCGTCCGGCTCACCATCGACAAGCAGGTCCCCGTCGCCGGCGGGATGGGCGGGGGATCGGCCGACGCCGCGGCGACCCTGCTCGCGTGCGACACCCTCTGGGGCACCGCCCTCGGGCGGGACGAGCTGCTGCGGCTCGCGGCCCGACTCGGCGCGGACGTCCCGTTCGCCTTCGCCGGCGGCACCGCCGTGGGGACGGGTCGCGGCGACGAGCTGAGCCCGGCGCTCGCCAAGGGGGAGTTCCACTGGGTCCTCGCGCTCAGCGAGGACGGTCTCTCCACCCCTGCTGTCTACCGGGCGCTCGACGAGCACCGGGAGCGCTACCGGGCCGACATCCGCCCGGCTCCCACGACCCCCGTCGTCGAGGCGAACGTGCTCCAGGCGCTCCGTGCCGGCGACGCGGACCTGCTCGCGGACTGCCTGCACAACGACCTGCAGGCACCCGCGATGCGGCTGCAGCCGGGGCTCGCGGCGACGATCGAGGTGGGGGAGAAGGCCGGCGCGCTCGCGGGCATCGTCTCGGGGAGCGGCCCGACGGTCGCGTTCCTGGTCGCCGACCGCGATGCTGCGCTCGAGGTGCAGGTCGAGCTCAGCGCCTCCGGGCTCGTCGCGCTCCGGGCGACCGGCCCGGTGCACGGTGCCCGCGTCGTGCACTGACCACCGGACCCGCGGTGCCGACTGACCACCGGACCTACGGTGCCGTCGGGGCTCAGTCGCGGACGAACTCCGTGATGACGACCCGACCGGTCCGCCACTTCTGCTCGACGTGGAAGCCGTGCTCGGCGAGCACCTCGGTCGTCTCCGGCTGGATGTTGCGAGCCTTCGGGGTGCCGCCGACGAACCACACGGTGTCGATGTCACCGAGGCGTGCCGGGATCGTCGACGCCAGGTCGCCGTTCTCGTTCCAGAGCACGCCCGTCTCGGCGCCGTTCTTCCGGATGCCCAGGTCGGTCATCCCGGTGAACGCCCAGGGGTAGGAGACGCGGATGATCTCCGCGGTGGACGTCGGGTGCCCGTAGACGCTGCCGAAGACCACGCCCTCGTTGGCACCGGTGTTCGCCCCACGCTCGGCGGCGATGATCGACGCGGCGTTCGCCCAGGTCGACTCCTGCTTCGACCGGGGCGTCTTGACGTCGATCGCGCTCGGGACGCTGATGACGAGGAAGAGCGCGAGCAGCGCGGCGATCAGGGCCTTCCGCCGCAGGGCGGTGATCGCGAGCGCGATGAGGAGCGCGACGAACGGCATGCTCAGCGATGCGTACTTGGGGGAGTAGAGGTGCTTGCCGAGTGCCGTCGCGGCGAGGAGTGCCCCGGTCGGCAGCAGCGCCAGCGGCAGGGCGATCCGGACCGCCTGCGCCCGGAGGAGCGCGCGGACGGTGGGGACGCGGCGGTGTGCGGCGACCAGGGACACGACGACACCGATGACGAGGAGCGTCCACGCGACCGCGGCGTACGAGTCGATCCCGCCGAACCACGAGGTGGCGAACACCTGGCGCGGCGTGCGCTGCGTGATGCCCGAGATCCACGCGACCTGCTTGGACTGCTCCGTGACCTCGAGCACGAGCGGCGACGCGAGGAGCGCGGCAGCTGCGGCGGCGATGACCCAGCGGACGAGGACGACGCGGCCCGCGAGCGGGTCACCGGTGCCCGACCGCCGGGTCCACGTGCGCGACCGGCGCTCGGCCAGCCACGTCCAGGCCAGGGCTGCCGCGTGAGCGACCACGGCGAGCGCGAGGTACACGTTGAAGCAGACGGCCAGGACCGCGAGCAGCCCGTAGGCGGTCCACCAGCGCATGCTCGACGCCCGCGTCGCGCCGGACCGGGTGCGTCGGACGGCCGTGATGCCGACGAGCGTCAGTGCGACGGCCAGGGTCGTGACGGTGGCGTAGGGGCGGCCCTCGGACCCGGCCCACTGCACGCGGGGGATCGCGAGGAACACGAGCCCGGCGACGATGCCGAGCCGACGACCACCCAGACGGCGTCCGAGTGCGACGACGAGCCCGGCGGTGACGCCGATGGCGAGTGCACTCGGGAAGCGGAGGGTGAACGGCGTGTACCCCACGAGCCAGAACCAGGCGTGGATGAGTGCGTAGTACAGCCCGTGCACCGCGTCCACGGTGTGGAGTTCGGCCCAGAGCTGCGGCCAGCTGCGCGTGGCGCTGGTGACCGTCGCGGCCTCGTCGTACCAGACCGAGGGGACCCAGGCGAAGAGCGCACCCGTGACGACGCCGAGCGCGCCCACGGTGAGCTCCGGGGTCCGGACGGCTGCGATGCGCAGGGCCGTCGACGCGGACCGCAGGCGGGTACGGACCGGCGCGACCCCGGCGGATGCGGGGACGTGGATGGTGCCGGTCTGTGGTGCAGTCACGCCCGCGACGGTAGCGCGCACGGCTGGGCGCGTGCCCCGTACCGCTGTCCCCTCCGTGAGAGTTCGCCATGCCGTAGGGTCACGGACACCATGACGACACTCCGCATCCGAGACGCCGCGCGGTACCTGGGCGTCAGCGACGACACCGTCCGGCGCCTGGTCGACGCCGGCACGCTGCCCCGTTCCGAGGACCCGTCCGGCCGCACGGTGGTCGAGGGGCGGGACCTCGCCGCGTACGTCCGCGGTCGTGACGCCGGGCTCGACGACCCGTCCGGTGTCCGCAGCTCGGCGCGGAACCGCTTCGTCGGCATCGTCACCGACCTGGTCGTCGAGGGGGTGGTCGCCCAGGTGGAGCTGCAGGCCGGCCCGAACCGCGTGGTGTCCCTGATGACCGCCGAGGCCGTCCGCGACCTCGGGCTCGAGGTCGGTTCCGTCGCGGTCGCGTCCGTCAAGGCCACGATGGTCACCGTCGAGGTGCCGGAGCAGCCGGAGCGCGCACGGTGACCACGCCCGACCCCGCCACGCCCGACCCCGCCGTGTCCGACCCCGCCGTGTCCGACCCAGCCACGCCCGACCCAGCCACGCCCGACCCCGCAGCGCTCGCCGCCCGGCGGCGGAGCACCTCGCGCACGGCCGCGCTCGACGGTGCCGGGCAGGCGGCGCTCGACGCGCTCGCCGGCGCCCGGGTCCTCGTCGTCGGAGCGGGCGGGCTCGGCGCACCCGTCCTGACGTACCTGGCCGGCTCCGGGCTCGGCCGGATCACGATCGTCGACCACGACACGGTGGACACGTCGAACCTGGCGCGACAGACGCTGTTCGCTGCCGCCGACGTGGGGCGCTCGAAGGCGGCGTGCGCAGCCGACCGGGTGCGCGGCGTCGACGCCGTCGTCGAGGTCGTCGCCCTGACCGAGCGCTTCCGCCCCGAGCACGTCGCCGACCACGACGTGGTGGTCGACGCGGCGGACAGCGTCGAGGTCACCCGTGCCGTCTCCGACGCGTGCGCCGCGGCGGGCGTGCCCTTCGTCTGGGGCACCGCGCTCGGCTACGACGGACAGGTCTCGGTCTTCCACGACGCCGCCGCCGACCCGGTCGACTTCCACGACCTCCACCCCGAGGCGCTGCCGGACGAGGGCTCCTGCGCCGCGGACGGCGTGCTGCCCGCCCTGTGCGGCGCAGTGGGCGCGGTGATGGCGGCGCAGGTCACCGCCCTGGTCGCCGGGCTCGGCGAGCCGCTGCTCGGCCGGGTGCTCACGGTGGACGCCCGTCGGTGGCGCTGGACCGAGAGCGTCCTGCGTCGCGGCCCGGGATCGGTCCGTCCCGCGGCGTCGGCGGTCGCGGAGCCGCCGCGGATCGCCCCCGCCGAGCTGGCACGACGACTCGGTGACGACGGTGCGGCCGACGTCGCCGGCGACCGGATCGTCCTCGTCGACGTCCGGACCGAGGCGGAGCGTGCGACCGGGGTGATCCCGGGCTCGCGGACCCCGGACGACCTCGGCGGCTCCGGGGCGATCGACGAACTGGTCGTCGTGTGCGCGTCCGGGAAGCGCGCCACCGCCTGGGCACGGCAGGCCATCGCGGACCGTCCGGCAGGGTCGTCGCCCGTCACCGTCCTCGACGGCGGGATCACCGCGTGGGGCCAGGAAGGCCACCCGATCACCTCCTGACCGCAGGTGCGGCTAGGATCGCCCCGTGAAGACGCTCCTGCGAACCTCTGTTGCGATCGCGCTCGTGGTCGTCGTCGGGACGAGCCTCGCCGCGTGCACGACCCGGCCGGCCACCGGCGGCGCGACGGGCACCTCGGCGAGCGGCACCGCCACGGGCAGCACGGGCCCGACCGGGTCGATCACGGTCTTCGCCGCCGCCTCGCTCCAGCGCACCTTCACGGAGCTCGGGGAGCAGTACGAGCAGCAGCACCCGGGGACCACGGTCACGTTCTCGTTCGCCGGTTCGAGCGACCTCGTCTCGCAGATCCGCAACGGCGCCCCCGCCGACGTGTTCGCCTCCGCCGACGAGGCGAACATGGCGAAGCTCGCGACGACCGACCTGGCGACGGGGTGGCCCCGCGACTTCGCGACGAACACCCTCGAGATCGCCGTCGCACCCGGCAACCCCGAGCAGGTCGCGGACCTCCGCGACCTCACCGCGTCCGACCTGCAGGTCGTCACCTGCGCCGCCCCCGTGCCGTGCGGTGCGGCGACGGCGGAGGTCGAGCGGGCCGCGGGCGTCGAGCTCCGACCGGTGAGCGAGGAGCAGTCGGTCACCGACGTCCTCGGGAAGGTCGAGTCCGGGCAGGCCGACGCCGGGCTCGTCTACGTCACCGACGTCGAGGGCTCCGGGGGGAAGGCCGAGGGCGTCCCGTTCGCGGAGTCGTCCGAGGCCGTGAACACGTACCCGATCGGTGTCCTGAAGGATTCCGCGAACCCGGAGACCGCCGCGTCGTTCGCCGCGTTCGTCCGCTCCGACGCCGGCCGCGAGGTCCTCTCGGACGCCGGCTTCGGCGCACCCTGACGACGACCACGATGCACCGGACGACCAGGACGATGACGAACAGGACCACGCTCCGCCACCAGCGGGACCCCGTGCCGTGGTGGCTCCCGGTCCCCGCGGTCCTCGGCGGCCTGTTCGTCGTCGTGCCCGTGGCCGCGATGGTCGGTCGCGTCGACTGGTCGTCGTTCGTCGCCCTGGTCACGGCACCCGCGTCGACCACCGCGCTCGGGCTGAGCCTCGGCACCGCGGCCGCCGCCACCGGGGTCGCGTTCGTCCTCGGCTACCCGCTGGCGGTGCTGTTCGCCCGCTCGACCTCCCGCTGGGTCGGGGTCCTCCGTGCGCTCGTCCTCCTGCCGCTCGTGCTCCCGCCCGTGGTCGGCGGCCTCGCCCTGCTCGCGGCCTTCGGGCGGCTCGGCGTGCTCGGCGCGTTCCTCGACGAGCACGGGCTCCGGATCGCCTTCACCACGACGGCGGTCGTGACGGCGCAGGTCTTCGTGTCGATGCCGTTCCTGGTGTCGTCGATCGAGGGCTCGCTCCGCACCGGCGGCGGTCGCGCCGAACGGGTCGCCGCCACGCTCGGCGCCGGACCGACCCGGACGTTCCTCACCGTCACGACGCCGCGCGTGCTCCCGGGCATCACCTCCGGCCTGGTGCTCTGCGGGGCGCGGGCGCTCGGCGAGTTCGGCGCCACCCTCACCTTCGCCGGCAGCCTGCAGGGGGTCACCCGGACGCTCCCGCTCGAGGTCTACCTGCAGCGCGAGATCGACCCGGACACCGCCGTCGCGCTCGCGCTCGTCCTCGTCGTGGTCGCCCTCGTCGTGATCGGGACGACGACGGTGCGCACCCGCCCGGTGACGACGTGACGGGCGGTGGAACGGGGCTCGTCGCGCACGTGCTCGTGCCCGAGCGGGACGTCGACGTGCGCCTGACGATCGGCCCCGACGAGTGCGTCGCGCTGGTCGGGCCGAACGGCGCCGGCAAGTCGACCGTCGTCGAGGCCCTCGCCGGCCTCCTCCGCACGCGCGACGGCAGCGTCGTGCTCGCGGGCCGCGACCTGACGTCCGTGCCGACGCACCGCCGCCGGGTCGGCCTGGTCGCACAACGCCCGGACCTCTTCGCCCACCGCACGGTCGCCGGCAACGTCGCCTTCGGCCCGCGTGCCACCGGGGCCGGCCGCCGGGAGGCGCGGCACCGCGCCGCCACGGCCCTCGCCGCCGTCGGTGCGTCCGGACTCGCCGACCGGTCACCGACCACGCTGTCCGGCGGGCAGGCGCAGCGTGTCGCGGTCGCCCGTGCCCTCGCGACGGAACCCGCGCTGCTGCTCCTCGACGAGCCGACCACGGCGCTCGACGTCGACGCCCGCACCGAGGTCCGCGCGGCGCTGCGCGCCGCCCTGCGCGGCCGCCCGACCCTCCTCGTCACACACGACCCGCTCGAGGCCGTCACGCTCGCCGACCGCGTCGTCGTGCTGCAGGACGGCCGCGTCGTCGAGGAGGGGCGCACCGAGGCCGTCCTCCGGCAACCGCGCACGCCGTTCTCGGCGTCCTTCTCCGGACTGGTGCTCGTCCCCGGGACGGCCACGCCGACCGGGATCGCGCTCGACGGCGGCGGTGAGCTGGCGTCCGCGACGCACACCGTGCCTCCCGGCCGACCCGCGGTCGCGGCCCTGCACCCGACCGCGGCGCGCGTGCGCCGTGACGGGCCGGGGCTGGCACGGACGGTGACCGCGGTGGAACCGCGTGACGGGCTGGTGCGGGTGCACGCGGGTGACCTGGTGGCCGACGTGACCGTCGCGTCGGCCGCGGCCCTCGGTCTGGAGCCGGGAGTGGCGGTGCGGGTCGCTGTCGACCCGGACGAGGTCAGCGTCGCCGCGCCCGCGTGACGGTGGCCTAGCCGCCGGCGAACGGGGGCATCACGTCGACGGTCGCGACGCCGTCGAGCGACGTCAAGCGGTCGCGCGTCGTGACCCCGTCGACGAGGTACGAGCACCGCTCCTGCAACGCCGTCCACCGGTCCGGATCGGCCGCCGTGACGCCCCGCAGTGCCGCATCGAGCGTCGTCGCGGCCACCGTGGTCTCGTCCTGGCCGACGGCCGCGCGGGCCGCGGCGAAGAACCGCATCGTCGTCACGGGTCAGCCTCCGATCGCACTCATGCCGCGGGACGGGTGCACGATCCCGTCCGCGTCGTCGCCGTGGTCCCGCGGCTTCGCCCACATCGCGCGTCGCCAGGTGTCGAGCAGGACGTCGTCGTCGGCGCCGGCGCGCAGGGGGCCGAGCAGGTCGACCTCGTCGTCCGAGAACAGGCAGGAGCGCACGTGTCCCTCGGCGGTCAGGCGCGTGCGGGTGCAGTCGGCGCAGAACGACTCGGTGATGCTCGCGATCACACCGACGGTGCCGAGCGGTTCGCCGTCGAGCGTCGACACGCGGTACCGCTCGGCGGGGGCGCCGTCACGCGGCGCCTCGTCGGGCTCGAGCCGGTAGTGCTCGCCGAGCAGGGCGCGGGTCTCCTCCGCCGTGACCATGGTGGCGCCGTCCCAGGCGTGCCCGGGGTCGAGTGGCATCTGCTCGATGAAGCGCAACTCGTGCCCGCGCTCGAGGCACCAGGCGAGCAGGTCGACGGCGAGGTGGTCGTTCACCCCGCGGAGCAGCACCGCGTTGACCTTGACCCCGAGACCCGCGTCCGCCGCGGCGGCGATGCCCTCGAGCACGCGGTCGAGGAACGGGCGCCGGGTGACCTCGGCGAAGACGTCCGGGTCGACGGTGTCGAGCGAGACGTTGACGCGGCGCAGTCCGGCGTCCGCCAGGGCCCGTGCGCGGTTCGCCAGGCCGATCGCGTTCGTGGTGATCGACAGTTCGACGTCGTGGGCCGAGCACCGACGGACGATGTCGACGAGGTCGGCGCGCAGGAGCGGCTCACCACCGGTGAAGCGGACCTTGCGCACGCCGAGGGTGCCGGCGGCGAGGCCGACCAGACGGTCGATCTCCGCCGCCGTCATGAGTGCGTCCGACGGGATCACGGGCAGCCCCTCCGCCGGCATGCAGTACGTGCATCGGAGGTTGCAGCGCTCGGTGAGCGAGACCCGCAGGTCGACGGCGCGCCGGGCGAACCGGTCGACGAGCCCGGGGTCGTCGACGGGTCGAGGAGGGATGGCCGGCGACTCGCTGCGCACCCGGCGCAGCAGGCCGGTCGAGGGCAGGATCCGCGCCGTCATCCCCGTGATGCTACCCCGCGTCGGTGCGGTCGCGGGTGCGGGGGTCCACGGACCGCCACCCACGGGGGTCGAGTCGTCGTCCCCAGCGCACCCAGTCCTCGCGCCGGGTGCGGACGAGCGTGACGACCACGATCACGAGCACCGCGGCGAGGAGCCACCACCGGAACGCGGGCGCCGAGGGCCAGACCCCGCGCAGGGCGATGGCGAGGTTCAGGGCCATCCACTCCCACCGACCTGAGAGGACCACGAAGGGGATGAGGAGCAGCGCGTACCAGGGGTACCGCGGGGTCACGGCGAGGAAGGTCACACCGATCATGAACACCTCGGCGGACCACGGCCGTGCGGGGTCCGCGAGGCGCCAGGACACCACGGCCGCCAGGAGCATCACGAGCCCGACGACGATCGTCGCCGCATCGCCCTTGATCACGGACGAGACCAGGGCGAACCGGGAGCCGTCCTCGTAGCCCTCCTCGGACAGGTAGCCGGGCAGGTACCCGAGGACCTTCACGCCGGTCGTGAGCACGTAGGGCACGTAGAGCAGCGCGAACGTGGCGATGCCGACGGGGACCGCCCACCAGTACCGCCACCGGCCGAGCAGGGGCGGGTAGACGATCGCCGGGATGAGCTTGGTGGCCGTCGCCGCACCGAGGGCGATCCCGCCCCAGATCGGCCGACCGAAGGCGACGAGCACGACGCCCGCCGTGGCGAGGGCGGCACCGACGACGTCGACGTGCGAGTTCGTGACCGCCTCGGACGCGACGAGCGGCGACCAGGCCCACAGTGCGGCCCACCAGGTCGGGCGGCCGACGCGACGGAGCACCGCGACCAGACCGATCGTGACGCCGAGGGAGACGAGGAGTCCCGCGACCTGGAACGGCATGTACTGCGCGGTCGCGGGCACGAACGCGCGCACACCGGCGAACCACAGCTGCGCCATCGGTGGGTAGATCGTGGTCACGTCCGGCCGGTTGATGGCGACGCAGTGCCCGTCGGCCCCGTCGCCGAGCCCCCGCATCCGCGGCTCGAGCGGCTTGCAGGTGCCGTCGATCTTGTCCGGGAACAGCCAGTCCGGGCGCAGGTCGGCCAGCGCGTTCGACTGCGGCGTGTGGGCGTACGGTGAAATGCCGGCGTGTTGCACGATGCCGTCCCAGGCGTACCGGGCAGAGTCGGTACTGGTGTTCGGCGGGCCGACGAGCGCCGCGATGCCGACCACGACCGCCCCACCGAGGACGATCCGGGTCGTCCACTCGCGGGGCACGAACCGCACGGCGACCACTGCTCCCGCGAAGACCGCCCAAGCGATGAGCGTCCAGGCAACGAATGGTGCACGATGACCGGCACGGAGGAACCCCAGATGCGTGATGCCGAAGGCGATGACACCCGCCAGCGCCAGCACGCCGACGACGGACAGGACGGTCGACACGACCGCGGTCGTCGGGACGGAGGCGGCGCGCGGTCGTCTGCTCATGGTTCCCCGAGGCTACCGATCGTGCGCCGGGTCCTGCTGGACGCACGCGCGGTCATGGCGTCCCCGAACCGCAACGCCCGCTCGGCCGTCGTCTGGGGTCGCCTGCTCGGCATCGCGTTCGTCGTCTGCTTCGGGACCGGCGTCTACAGCCACCTGCTGCAGGACCCCCTGCCGTGGATGCGCTTCCCCACCCGGCCGACGCAGCTCTACCAGTTCACGCAGGGCCTGCACATCACCGCGGGCATCGCGATCATCCCGCTGCTGCTCGCCAAGCTGAACGTCGTCATGCCCGCGCTGGCCCAGGTCCCGCCGGTGCGCGGGGTCCTGCACCTGCTCGAGCGGCTGTCGATCGCGGTGCTCGTGTCGGCGTCGATCGTGCAGGTCGGCACCGGCCTGCTGAACACGTACCAGTGGTACCCGTGGCCGTTCCCGTTCCGCCAGGTCCACTACGCCATGTCGTACCTGATCATCGGTTCGCTCGTCGTGCACATCGCGTCGAAGCTGCCCGTGATCGCGCGCTACTGGCGGGCGCGGGACGCCCACGACGCCGAGGGCCGGTTCGTCGCCGATCCGACGGTGGGCAGCGAGCTGCTGCCGGACGGCCGGGAGGCCCGCCCCGCCGTGGGTGGCCGCCCTGCGGCCGAGCAGACGGCCGGCGGCGCGTACCCCCGTGGCCTGACCGGCCGCCTGCTGCGGTGGGTGGACGGCGCGGCTGCGCCGGCTGCGCCGGCGGGCGCTGCCGAGACTCGCCCTGGCGGACAGGTTCGCGGTCTCGGGACCGCGAACACGTCCGCGGAGCCGAGTCTCGGGGACGGCGCGGGCGGGGCGGAGGCGGGTCGCGCCTCCCGGCCGGAGCACGACGACGCGCTCCCCGGACCCCGTCAGCGGATCGCCCGCCGCGGGTTCGTGGCGGGTGTGACGGCGGCGACCGTCGGCGTCGTCGCACTCACCGCGGGGCAGTCGAACCGGCTGCTCGAACCGCTCAACGTGTTCGGTGCCCGTCAGCGGCACATCGGCCCGGACGACCTCCCCGTCAACCGCACCGCTCGCGCCGCCGGGGTCCTGGCGACCGCGACCGCGGCGGACTGGACGCTGACCGTGGTCGGTCCGGACGTCACGCGGACGTTCTCGCGCGCCGAGCTCGTCGCGCTCGGCACCGCCACCGCGGACCTGCCGATCTCGTGCGTCGAGGGGTGGAGCCAGGTGGCGTCCTGGCGGGGCGTCCGGATGCGGGACCTGCTCGCGTCGGTGCAGGCCGACCCGGCGTCGCCGCTGCGGATCACGAGCCTCGAGAAGAGCGGTGGGTACCGGGTGACCGAGATGGGCCCGGAGTACGCGTCCGACCCGACGACGCTCCTCGCGCTCGAGGTGAACGGGAAGACGCTCGACCTGGACCACGGGTTCCCCGCCCGGGTCATCGCGCCGGGACGACCCGGCGTGCTGCAGACGAAGTGGATCGGGAAGATCGAGGTGATCCGATGAGGGCCGCGAGGATCGTGCTCGTCGTCGTGGGCGTGCTCGTGATGGCGTTCGGTGCGTACGTGCTCGTCACGACCGTCCGACCGAACCGCATCTGGGGCCTGGCGACGTGGCTGCTCGGCGCGGTCGTGCTGCACGACGTCGTGCTGTCGCCGTTCGTGGTCGGAGCGGGACTCCTGCTCCGTCGGACCGGCAGGACGCTCGGCGCCGGGGTGCTCGTCGTCGTGCAGACCGCGGTGGTGCTCGGGAGCGTGCTCGCCCTGGTGGTGCTCCCGGAGATCGCCGCGAAGCAGCACGGACAGAAGAACCCGACCGTGCTGCCGTTCGACTACACCGCGCGGTTGCTCGTCGTCGAGGGGCTGCTGCTCGCGGTCGTGGTGGTCGCACTCGTGGTCGGCGTCGTCCGTGCACGACGATCCCCGCGACCACTGGTTGCATCGACAATCAATGGCTAGCATGAGTGCATGACGGACGAGACGCCCTGGCTCACGCGCGACCAGCTCCGCGCGTGGATGAAGCTCGTCGCCGTCATGGAGCTCCTGCCGGCCGCACTCGACCAGCAGCTCCAGCGGGACGCCGACCTGACGCACTTCGACTACATGGTGGTCGCGATGCTGTCGGAGACCGAGTCGCGCACGCTCCGGATGTCGGCGCTCGCCGCGGCGACGAACGCGTCCCTGCCGCGCCTGTCGCACGTGGTGTCGCGGCTCGAGAAGCGCGGGCTCGTCACCCGGTGCCCCTCGGTCGACGACCGCCGGGCCACCGACGTCCGACTGACCGACGACGGGTTCGCGGCCATCGTCGCGGCGGCGCCCGACCACGTCCGGACCGCCCGACGCTTCGTCATCGACGCGCTGAGCGACGAGCAGGTCCGGCAGCTCGACGGCATCACGCGGGCGCTGCTCGGGCGGCTCGACCCCGAGGGGCGGTTCGCAGCGCTGACCTACCCGCGGTCCGACGGCGAGGTGCTGTGCGAGGAGCGTCTGACGGGTGCATCGCCTTCTGCACCGGCGGACGTGCTCTTCCGGGACGCGACTGCGGACGACACCGGGCTGCTCCGGCACGCGACGCTCGCGGCGATGAACTGGAAGGCCCCGTCCTTCGCGGACGCCGACCTCGACCGCCCCGAGTTCGCGCACTACTTCGTCGCCTTCGACCCCGCCCGCGACCACGGCGTGGTGGCGGAGGACGGCGAGGGACCGGTCGGGGTGGCCTGGGCGCGGTTCCTGCCGGCGGACGACCCCGGGTACGGGTTCGTGGCCGAGGACGTCCCGGAGCTCACGATGGCCGTCGAGGCACGCGGGCGGGGTCGGGGGATCGGCACGGCGCTGCTCGCGCGGTTGCTCGACGCCGGCCGGGCCGCGGGCTGGCCGGGTGTCAGCCTGAGCGTCGAGGACGGCAACACCGGGGCGCGGATCACGTACGAGCGGGCCGGGTTCCGGACGGTCGGGCGGAACGGGGACTCGGACACGATGCTCGTCCGGTCCTGACGTCCGGGCCGGCGCCCTGGTCGGTCTGGTCGGTTCGGTCGGTCTGGTCGGTCTGGTCGGTCTGCTCGCGTCGCGGGCGACTGGTACACCAGTAGGATCTGGCGCATGACCGACCGTGCCACGCCGTCCGACACGTACTCCTACCTCGGACCCGCCGGCACGTTCACCGAGGCGGCACTCAAGCTCGTCGAGGCCGCCGCCGGCAAGCCGTGGCGCAGCGTGAACAACGTCGGCGAGGCGCTCGACGACGTCGTGACGGGACGGTCGGTCGGAGCGGTGATCGCGATCGAGAACAGCGTCGACGGCGGCGTCAGCGCCACGCAGGACGCCCTGGCGCGGATCCCCGGCGTGCGGATCGTGGGCGAGTACCTCGTGCCCGTCGACTTCGTGCTCGTGGCCCGGCACGGCACCGCCCTGTCGGACGTGCGGACCGTGAACGCGCACCCGGTCGCGTACGCGCAGACGCACCGCTGGCTCGAGACCAACCTGCGCGGCCACGGCCACATCCCGGCGTCGTCGAACGTCGCCGCCGCGACCGCGCTGCTCGACGAGCACCCCGTCGCCGACGCCGCCGTGGCCCCGCCGGGGATCACCGACCACCACGACCTGGCGGTGCTCGCGTCGTCCATCGGCGACAACGCCTCGGCGGTCACCCGCTTCGTGCTCGTGTCACGCACGCTCGCGATTCCGGAGCGCACGGGAGCGGACAAGACGAGCGTCATCGTCGAGCTGCCGAGCGAGCACCCCGGCGCCCTGGTCGACATGCTCGAGCAGTTCGCGACGCGGGGCATCAACATGGGGCTGCTGTCCTCGCGGCCGATCGGCGACGAGCTCGGGCGCTACCGGTTCGTCATCGACCTCGACGGACACGTGCACGACGAGCGGGTCGCCGACGCCCTGCTCGGCCTGCGCCGGTTCAGCCCCCGCGTGACGTTCCTCGGGTCGTACCCGCGCGCCGACGGCTTCCGCCCGGAGGTCTCCGCGCGCTACTCGGACGAGGCGTTCGTCGAGGCACGGGACTGGCTCCGCGCGATCGTCTCCGGCGAGCCCGACGGCGAGCCCGAGCCCGAGGCCGGCTGAGCCCTGACCGAGCCTGGCTGAGCCTGAGCCCGAGCCTGGCCGAGCCCGAGCCCGAGCCTGGCCGAGCCCGAGCCCGAGCCCGGCGGAGCGGCCGGTCCGGCAGTGGCGCGACGTGCCGCCGAACAACCGGAGGCACGTCGCACCACGCTCTTCGGTGGTTCGACGTGCCTCCGGTTGTGCCGGCCGCTCTCCGTCCCAGCAGGCGCACGCCCGCCGGACGGGGGCCCGCGTCAGCTGTGGGCGTTCTCGACCCGGCGCGTGTTGCGGGTCTGGTCCTGCGGTCCGGCGACGCGCACCCGCAGCCCACCGGTGTCGATGCGCGCCTTGAACGCCACGACCTCGCCGACCGGGTCGCCGTCGATCTCGAACTCGTCCGGACGCTCGAGCCGCGCCACGAAGTCCTGACCGCGGATGTAGCGCAGCGGTCGTTCCTCGCGCGCGGCGGTGGCGATGCGCTTGCCGACCTGGGTCTGCCCGATCTTCGAGCGGCGGAACGAGCGCAGGATCGCGTTCTCCCAGAACACCCGGGCGCCGATCCGGACCCACCCGAAGAACCCGCGGGGCCGCATCACGACGATGTCGAACACGCCGTCGTCGATCTCGGCGTCCGGCAGGAGCGTCGCGCCGGCCTGCAGCATCCCGCAGTTCCCGACGATGAGCGAGTGCGCGCGCACGGACTGGTTGCCCTCGCCGTCGAGCCGGTACCGGAACTCGAAGGCGTCCGCGTCGCGGAGCGACCGGAAGAGCGAGTCGACGTAGGCGAGCCAGCCGACCTTCTTCTTCAGGTCGTCGTTCGTGTTGGCGAGCATCCGGGCGTCGAGCCCGAGCCCGGCCATGACGACGAAGCCGAACTGCTCGCGCTCACCGCCCTCGCGCTCGACCTCGAGCTCACCGAAGTCGATCGGGCGGTCCTCGCCGCGGAAGATCGTCCGGACGCTCGCACCGAGGTCGTCGATCGGCGCCGGGATGTTCCGGGCGAGCAGGTTGCCGGTGCCGCTCGGCAGCAGGGCGAGAACGGCGTCGGACCCGTGCACGACCTCGGCCACGGCACGGACGGTGCCGTCACCGCCGGCCGCTGCGACGACGTCGGCTCCGGCGTCGAGCGCGGCCTTCGCCATGCCGCCGCCCGGGTCCTCCTCCGAGGTCTCGAACCAGAGGGTCTCGGCCCAGCCGGCTTCCTGCTCGTGCTCCGCGACGGTGCGCTTCAGGGTCTCGAGGTCCACCTTCACCGGGTTGTAGACGACCGCGGCCGTCTTCTGCTCGGTGGGGAGGGCGTCCTGGCCCGCGGGCGCGGTCTCCGATGGTGTCGACATGCTGCCGACGTTACCGACGGACGCCTGCGAGCGACCGGCTGGGTCGGCGCGCACCGCCCGCGTCGGCGGCCCGACCGGCCGTACCGGCGCTCGACCGCGCGCCTCGGCGAGCGGCCCGTCCGGGTCGGCGCGGCCAGCCGCGTCGGCGACCCGCCCGTCCGGCTCAGCGCCGGTCGTGCAGTGTGACCGGGTAGCCGTCCGGGTCCGCGAAGGTGAACGTCCGGCCGAACGGGCCGTCGAACGGCGGGGTCACGATCCCGTGCCCGTCGGCGACGAGCGCGTCGTGGATCGCCTGGACGTCGGTCGCGTGGAACCACAGTGCGACGCCGAGCGCGGGCTGCCCGGCGGACAGGTCCGTCCCGGGCACGAGGTCGCGGAGCGCGAACGCGATCGGCTCGGTCTGGAAGACCACGGCGTGCGGCGGGCCGGCGGGGGAGCGGACGAGTCCGAGGTACCGCTCGTAGAACGCCTGCGAGGCGTCGAGGTCGCGGACCTGCAGCGAGGTGAAGTCGATCCCGGTGGCGGGCATGGTGTGCTCCTTCGTCTGTGTCAGATGCCTGACACGAGCAGTATGTGTCAGAATCCTGACATGCGTCAAGCGCGGATCGACCTCGACAGCTCGGTCGGCTACGTCCTGAAGGAGGCCGCCAGTGCCCTGCGCGCCGCCATGGAGGACGCCCTCCGTCCCCTCGGCATGACGGTCACGCACTACTCGTGCCTCGAACTGCTCGCCCAGCGCCCCGGCATGTCGAACTCGGACCTCGCGCGCGGCACCTTCGTCACCCGGCAGTCGATGAACACGCTCCTGCAGCAGCTCGAGCGCGACGGCATCGTCACCCGGCCGGCCACCCCGACCACGGGCAAGGTGCTCCCCACCACGCTCACCGCGGCCGGACGACGCCAACGCGAGGCGGCCAGCGCGGCGGTCCGGCAGGTCGAGCTCCGGATGACCCGGGACCTCGACGACGCGGGCCGCGCAGCGGCCTTCCGCCTGCTGCGCGGAATGGTCGCCGCCCTGCGTGACGACACGTCGGGTGCCGTGACCGACTGACGGACGGGAGGCCCGTGACTGGGCCGCCACGGGCCTCCCGTCCGGTGGTCACACGGTCCCTCTAGGATGATCCGGTGATCGATCTCCAGCTCCTGCGCGACCACCCGGACGTCATCAAGGCCTCGCAGGAGGCGCGCGGCGCCTCCGTGTCCGTCGTCGACGACGCGGTCGCCGCGGACACCGCGCGGCGCAGCGCGATCACCGCGTTCGAGGCCCTCCGTGCGGAGCAGAACGCCTTCGGCAAGACCGTCGCGAAGGCCCCGAAGGACGAGAAGGCCGCCCTCGTGCAGCAGGCGCAGGCCCTCGCCGCGAAGGTGAAGGACGCCCAGGCCGAGGTCACCTCGGCGGAGGAGGCGTTCGACCGTGTCGTCCGCTCGATCCCGAACGTGGTGCTGCCCGACGTGCCGAAGGGCGGCGAGGACGACTTCGTCACGCTCCGCACCGTCGGCACGAAGCCCGAGTTCGCCTTCGAGCCGAAGGACCACGCCGACCTCGGCGAGCACCTCGGCATCATCGACATCCCGCGCGGCGTGAAGGTCTCCGGGTCGCGCTTCTACTTCCTGCGCGGTCTCGGCGCGCGGCTCGAGATCGCGCTCATGAACCTCGGCCTCGACCGTGCGATCGAGCACGGCTTCGAGCCGCTCATCACCCCGACGCTCGTGCGTCCGGAGACGATGGCCGGCACCGGCTTCCTCGGCGAGCACGCGGCCGAGGTCTACCGGCTCGAGGCCGACGACCTGTACCTGACCGGCACGAGCGAGGTCGCCCTCGCCGGGTTCCACGCCGACGAGATCCTCGCCTTCCCCGAGGGCGAGGGCATCCGCTACGCCGGCTGGTCGACCTGCTACCGGCGCGAGGCCGGTTCGGCGGGCAAGGACAACCGCGGCATCCTCCGCGTGCACCAGTTCAACAAGCTCGAGATGTTCGCGTACGTGCTCCCGGAGCAGGCCGAGGCGGAGCACCAGCGCCTGGTCGCGATGCAGGAGTCGATGATGCAGGACCTCGGCCTGCACTACCGCGTGATCGACGTCGCCGGCGGTGACCTCGGCACGAGCGCCGCACGCAAGTACGACATCGAGGCGTGGGTCCCGACGCAGGGCACCTTCCGCGAGCTCACGTCGACCTCGAACTGCACGACGTTCCAGGCCCGTCGCCTCGACACCCGCTACCGCACGTCGACCGGGAAGACGGCGCCGGTCGCCACGCTGAACGGCACGCTCGCGACCACCCGCTGGATCGTCGCGATCCTCGAGACCCACCAGCAGGCCGACGGGTCGGTGGTCGTGCCCGAGGTGCTGCGGCCGTACCTGGGCGGCGTCGAGGTCATCGAGCCCCGATGAGCGCGCACGAGCGGTTCGTCGACGGGTCGGCGCAGGGCGGCGGCTCCGGCGCCGGTGCGTCCGGCTCGGGCTCGGTCGCTGCCGGCGGCGCTGTCGCTGGTGCTGCCGGCGGTGCTGCCGCGTCTCCGCGGACGAAGCGCTGGCTCGTCGCGCTCGACGTGGACGGCACGACGATGCGCGAGGACGGTGTCATCACGGACACGGTGATCGACGCCGTCCGCGACGCCGAGGCCGCCGGGCACGAGGTCATGCTCTCCACCGGACGCAGCGAGGGCATGACGATCCCGCTGCTCGAACGCCTGGGCCTGCGCTCGAAGTACGTCGTGTGCGCCAACGGCGCGCTGACCCTCGCCCGCCAGGACGACGGGTCCTACCGCCGGGTCCACGTCGAGCGCTTCGACCCGACCGAGGTCCTGCAGGTCATCCACGGTGCCCTCGCGAACGCGGCGTTCGGCGTCGAGGACGAGACCGGCCACTTCCTGCTCTCCGGCAACTTCCCCGACGACACGATGACCGTCGCCGGCGAGCACGTGCCGTTCGAGCAGCTGCTCGGGACCGAGGCCACCCGCGTCGTCGTCATCTCGCCGGGACACGACACCGAGGACTTCCTGCAGGTCGTCGAGCGCATGGGGCTGCAGAAGGTGTCGTACTCGGTCGGCTGGACGTCCTGGCTCGACATCGCTCCCGAGGGCGTGACGAAGGCCACCGCGATGGAGCGCGTCCGCGAGTGGCTCGACATCCCACGCTCCCGCGTCATGGCGGCGGGTGACGGGCGGAACGACATCGACATGCTGCGCTGGGCGTCGACCTCGGGCCGCGGAGTCGTCATGGGGCAGGCCCCGGACGACGTCGTCGACGCGGGCAACGAGCTGACCGGCGGGGTCACCGACGACGGGCTCGCCGCGGCACTCGACGCGCTGCCGCGCTGACGGACGGCAGGTTCGCTAGACTGCCCGGGACGCGATCACGTCTCGCCACGTGGTCGCGTCACGGAGGGTTGTCCGAGCGGCCGATGGAGCCTGTCTTGAAAACAGGTGGGCAGCAATGTCTCGTGGGTTCGAATCCCACACCCTCCGCACATGAGCACCGGGACCCGCCTCCGACTGATCGAGCTGTCCGATGCAGCCGAGCTCGCCGCGATCGTCCGCGCGAGCGCCGATCACCTGCGGCCGTTCGAGCCGACGCGGCCGGACAGCTACTTCACCGAGGCCGGGCAGCGCGCGACCATCGGTGTCCTGCTCGCCGCCGCGCAGAACGGCTCGGTTCCCTTCGTGATCATGGGAGATGACGACGAGTTGCTCGGACGGATCACCCTGAGCGGTGTGACCCGGGGCGCCCTGCAGTCGTGTGCGCTCGGGTACTGGGTCCGTGCCGACCGGACGCGGCAGGGGCACGCGACCCGTGCGGTCGGGCTCGCGCTGGACCACGCGTTCCGGGAGCTCGGGCTGCACCGGGTCCAGGCAGAGACCCTCCCGGAGAACACCGGCTCGCAGCGGGCGCTCGAGCGGAACGGCTTCGAGCGGTACGGGTTCGCGCCGAAGTACATCCGGATCGCCGGCGAGTGGCGCGACCACGTCATGTTCCAGGTGCTCGCGCCGGACGCCTGACGCACGGACGTCCGAGCAGTACGCGTGCGGCGCCCGCTTCCCGCTGCGCGGCGCCCGCTGCCCGCTGCCCGCTGCACAACGCGGAGCACCTCGCGCCGTGGAACGACGTGGCGCGACGTGCTCCCCGTTGTGCGCGGGCGTGTCGAACCACGACCCCGATGTCGAGCCAGTGCGCGGTCGTCAGGGGGTGTACGGGGCGTCCGGCCACGGCACGACGAGCGCACCGCCGGTGAGAGCGAGCGAGCACGCGAGCCCGACCCCGGAGCCGACCACGAGCCCGAGGACCGCGAACCGCGCCGCCGACGCCCCGCCGTGGCGAGCGAGGTGCGCGGCCATCAGCAGCAGGAGGAACCCCACCACGTGGCCGACGACGAGTCCGACGAGTCCGAGGGGGATGCCGGGGTTCGCTCCCGATCGGTCGGGGGTCGCGCCGCGGGTGGCCTCCTCCGATGCCAGGAACAGCCACAGCCACGAGCAGGCCCCGCCGAGGACGCCGAGCCCCACGGTCGCCCAGTAGAGCGCGACCCAGCCCGGTCGCGTCCACCCCGACCGTTCGTCCGTGCCGACCGTCGCCCCCGCTGTCATCGGGGCAGCCTAGCGCGCCGCTGCACGCCGCACGCCGCACGCCGCACGCCGCACGCTGCGCCTCGCGCTGCACGCTGCACAACGGGGACCACGTCGCGCCGTGGAACGACGTGGCGCGACGTGCTCCCGGTTGTGCGCGCGCACGTCGAACCACGATCCCGCCGTCGAACCACGATCCCGCCGTCGAACCACGATCCCGTCGAACCACGATCCCGCCGTCGAACCACGATCCCGACGTCGAACCATCCCGGGTGGCTGGTTCGACGTCGGGAACGTGGTTCGACACGGAGGCGCCCCGCGCCCGCCGCTCAGGGGCGGGCGCCGAGCGCGGCGAGCTCCGCACGGGTGCGGGCACCGTGCTTCCGGAGCAGGTTCGCCACGTGGTACTTGACCGTGTTCGGACTGATCCCGAGCCCCTCGGCGATCTCCCGGTTCCCGACGCCGGTCACCACGAGCCGCAGCACGTCGCGCTCCCGTTCGGTCAGGTCGGTGTCCTCCGGCAGGTCGGTCGCGCCCGGCGCCGGGTCGAGGGGGAGCGAGATGTCCAGGGTCGAGCCCCAGCCCGGCGTGGAGTCGACGTGCATCGTGCCGTCGAGGGCGACGACCCGCTCGGCGATCGGGCGGACGGCATCGTCGTGCGTGTCGAGGGTGCCGGCACCGTCGTCCCGGAGCTGCATGAGCAGGTTGCGCCCGTCGCAGTCCCACTGGATCCGGACGCGTCGGGCGACCCCGCCGTCGACCAGGGCGAGCACGGCCGTGCGGACGATCGCTCGTGCGCTGTGCGCGACGTCCCCGGGCAGAGCCCTGCCGGTCGCCGGCGGCTCGACGAACTGCACGTCGAGGTCACCGAACCGGACCAGCGGGCGGAGGTCGGCCCGCAGCCGTGAGAACGCCCCGGTGACGGGTTCGAGCAGGGTGCTCCGCTGCCGGTCGGTCACGGTCCGGAGCTCGACGAGTGCGGCCGAGGCGATCTCGACGGCCTCGGCACGGGCGGCGGCGTCGGACAGGCGGTTCGCGCGCAGGGCGGCGAGCACCGACTCGAGGGTCAGCGCATGGCGGTCGGCCTGCTCCGCCACCGTCCGGGCGTGCTCCGACGCCGCGATCCGGCTGGCTGGTGCGTCCGGTTCCGTTTCCACGAGGACCGAACGTACCGGTCCCACCCGGACGGACGGTCCCACCCGATCGGGTGGGTGGACCGCCTGCCCGGGCAGCGGCGCGATCGACCCCGCGCGAGGAGCATCGGAGTCATGGCCACCACGACGACCGCCGACGCCCTCGGACTGATCGGCGACGAGCTCCAGGAGCTGATTGCGACCGTTCGCCGCGCCGACCAGGCGCCCTTCGAGCGCGGCCTCGACCTGCTGTCCGGTGCCGAGCGCGTGTTCGTGCACGGCGCCGGACGGTCCGGCCTCGCGCTCCGGATGACCGCCATGCGCCTCATGCACCTCGGGCTCGACGTGCACGTCGTCGGCGAGGTCACGACGCCCGCGATCCGGCGGGGCGACCTGCTGCTCGTCGCGAGCGGCTCGGGCACCACCGGCGGCATCGTGCAGGCAGCCCGGACCGCGACCGAGGTCGGAGCGCAGGTGCTCGCCGTCAGCACGACGGACGACTCTCCGCTGTCCGAGGTCGCCGACACCACGCTCGTCCTGCCCGCCGCCACGAAGACGGACCGCTCCGGCACGGCCTCGGCGCAGTACGCGGGCGGCCTGTTCGAGCAGGGCGTCGCGCTCCTCGGGGACGCCCTGTTCCACGCGCTCTGGCAGCGCAGCGGGCACTCCGCCGACGACCTGTGGCCGCGGCACGCCAACCTCGAGTGAACCGACCGTGACGCCGCCGGTGCCACCCGAGCGCGCCACCGAGACCCCCACGAACCACCACCGGAAGGACACCACCATGCAGCTCCAGTTCGCCATGGACACCCTGACCACCGAGGCCGCCCTCGACCTCGCCGGCAAGGCCGCGCCGTACGTCGACGTCATCGAGCTCGGCACCCCGCTGATCAAGAGCGCCGGCCTCTCCGCGATCACCGCGATCAAGGAGGCGCACCCGGACAAGGTCGTCTTCGCCGACCTCAAGACGATGGACGCCGGCGAGCTCGAGGCCGACATCGCCTTCACGGCCGGTGCCGACCTCGTCACCGTGCTCGGCGTCGCGGGTGACTCCACCATCGCCGGTGCCGTGAAGGCCGCGAAGGCGCACGGCAAGGGCATCGTCGTCGACCTGATCGGCGTGCCCGACAAGGCCGCCCGCGCGACGGAGGTCGTCGCGCTCGGCGCCGAGTTCGTCGAGATGCACGCCGGCCTCGACGAGCAGGCCGAGGAGGGCTTCACCTTCGAGACGCTGCTGCGCGACGGCGAGGCCTCGGGCGTCCCGTTCTCGGTCGCCGGCGGCATCACCACCGACACGATCGAGGCCGTGCAGGCCTCGGGCGCCCGCATCGCGGTCGCCGGCAGCGCGATCTACAGCGCCGACGACGTGGCCGCCGCCGCGTCCGCGCTCCGCGACGCGATCTCGGAGCCCGCCTCCGCCTGATCCGGACCACCTGACGGACGGGAGGCCCGTGGCGACACCGCCACGGGCCTCCCGTCCGTCAGTCGGCACGGCGACGGAACGTCGTGACCAGTGCGTCGACCAGCAGGAACCCGAGCAGGGTGACCCCGACGACGGGCAGCAGCAGCGCGAGGCCGACGGCGGCGACGACGACCGCGGCGGTGCCCCACCACGGAGCCCTGGCCAGCGCACCCGCGGCGGGCGCGCGACCCGCACGCGCACCGGTGGGACGCCGCTGCCACCACATGAGGTAGCCGAACACGACCATCGCCGCGATCCCGAGCGCCGCGAGCAGCAGCACGACCTGGTTCGCCAGGCCGAACAGCGCGCCCATGTGCGTGTTGATGCCGAGCTTGGCGGCCTTCGCCATGAGCGGGTAGTCGCCCCAGGTGACCCGCGACACCGCCGTCATCGTGCCCGGGTCCACCGCGACCGCGTTCATCGCGACCGGCCAGCTGAGCTTGATCTCCTCGACGGTCCACGCCGTATCGGCGGCCGCCGGCGGACGGATCCGGACCTCGGCCGCGCGGACACCGGAGTCGCGGGCGACCGCGAGCACCTCGTCGAACTGCTCGGGCGTCGTCGTCGGGGAGCCCATCGGCATCGAGCCACCGCCGTGGTGCCCGGCGTGTTCCCCGCCCGACGTCGCCGACGAGCCGTCGAGTGCGGTGTCGACCGTCGGCGCCCGCCAGCTGAGCGTCGAGCGGAGCGCGCTGACGTTGTCGCCCGCGAAGTGCGACCAGGTGATGCCGGTGGCCGACAGGAAGAGCGCGCCGAGGAGCACCCACGCGCCCGTCGCGGCGTGCCAGGAGAACGTCCGCCGGTACCCGGTCGCACGGTTGTCCGGCAGCACGAGGTCGCGCTTCCGTCGTGCGCGCCGGAGGCGGAACGCCCCGAGGCCGATGCCGCTGAGCGACACGATGCCGAGCCACGACGCCGCGGTCTCGCTGTAGAGCCGCCCGACGTCGCCCAGGAACAGGCTGCGGTGCACGGTGCTGATCCACGTGCGGAAGGGGAGCGACCCCGACGTGCCGTACACCGGCAGGTCCCCGCGCACGGCGGCGTCGCCCGGGTCGACGAACACCGCACGGGTCTGGGACTCGAGCAGGCCCTCCTCGGTGAACATCACGCGCGTGGTGGTGCCGGGCGTGGGGGCCGGGCGGACCTCGGCGACGGTGTCGTCCGGGTGGTGGCGGGCCACGTAGCGCTCCGCGGCTGCGACCTGGTCGGCGAGGGGGAGCGCAGGCGCGGACGACGGCGCCGTGAGCTCCTGCCGGTACACGCCCTGCTCGACGGTCGGTGCGACGGCGTACACGGCTCCGGAGAGCGCCGCCACCAGGACGAACGGGCCGACGAAGAGCCCGGCGGTGAAGTGCAGGCGGAGGAGGAGTTGGGCGAACCAGCCGCGGGACGGAGGCGGGGCGGTGACGGGCATCGGAGCGCAGGGTCCTGTCGGGCTGTCGGGCTGTCGGGCGGAGGTGCGGCACCGTGCCGCACGAGCGCTCACTCTACAAGACGTAGAACGTCAGCGTCGCACGTCGCAGCCGCAGCTCGCCCCGAGCACGAGTTCCGCCGGCACCAGGTCGAGGTGGTGGTCGTCGGGGTCCTCCCGCGCGAGCACCCGGTCGACCGCGGCCGCGGCCATCGCCTCGACGGGTTGCCGGACGACGGTGAGCTGAGGGTTCGTGTAGTCGGCCTCCGCCACGCCGTCGAACGAGACCACGGCGACGTCGTCCGGGGAGCGGAGCCCGAGCTCGTACAGGGCGCGCAGGAGCCCGACGGCCTGCAGGTCGGAGCTGACGAAGACGGCGCGCGGTCCGGTGCCGCCGCCGAACATCCGGAGGCCCGCCTCGTACCCGCCGGCGCGGTCGAACGAGCAGCGCACGATCGGTCCGTCCGGCAGCCCGGCCGCGCGCAGGGCCTGCATCCACCCCTGCTCGCGGAGCTCCATCGACCCGGTGTGCCCCATGACGAGCCCGATCTCCCGGTAGCCGTGGTCGACGAGGTGCTGCGTGCCCTCGCGGGCGCCGCGCAGGGCGTCGACGCCGATGCTCGCGTACTCGGGTACCTCGAAGAAGGTGTTGAGCAGCACCATCGGGATGCCGGGGTCGGTCGTCGACGACAGGTCGGGGTGCGTCATGATGCTCGTCACGATGATCCCGTCGACCTGCCGGGCGGACAGCGTGCGGAGCCGCTCCCGCTCCTGCTGGGCGTCCCCGTCGCTGTTCGCGATGAGGAGGTCGTACCCCCGGGCCGCCGCGGCGTGCGTGACGGCCACCGCGAGCTCCGACCAGAACGGGTTGTCGAGCTCGGGCACGATCAGGCCGAGCATCTTCGAGGAGCCGGTGCGGAGTGCCTGGGCGCTCGCGTTCGGGCGGTAGCCGAGCACCCGGATGGCCTCGCGGACCCGCGCTGCCGTCTCCGCGGCGACCGGGCGCGGTCCGTCGTGCACGACGTAGCTGACCACCGACGTGCTCACCCCTGCGTACCGGGCGACGTCCGCACGGGTGACCGCCCTCGGGTTGGTCGGCACGGTCACGGGATCACCTTCGTCGGTCGGTCCGTCGGCCGCTCGGGCCGACGGGAGCGGCCCGGCGCCGTCACGGGACGGGGCCGGGCCGCACTGGTCGCACGGGATGCCCGCGCGGACTCCTCGACGTCGTCGGGTGACGGTCGTCGTCGGGCGCCGTCCGGCGTCGGGTGACGACCGTGGTCGGGCGCCGTCCGTTGCCGAGCGGCGGGCTACTCGCTCGCGATCCTAGACGAGACGGTGCTGGTGGCGGGCTCGGGTGCGTCGCCGTGGTCGGGGACGGGCAGCCGCACGCCGCCCTGCAGGGCCGACCGGTGCGCGACGATGCCGGGCAGCGTGTACCGGGCGGCGACCCAGGCGTTCACCGGGGGGAGCGTCCCGTCGACGACCGCGCGGACGAAGTCGTCGACCAGGAAGTGGTGGCTGCCCTCGTGCCCGGTCGGCACCCCGTCGAACTCGGCGGGCAGGCGGTCGACGTCGTGCACGGGGGCGTAGCCGGACACGAACGCGTCCCGGAGGGCGGGGTCGACGTCGGCGAGACGCGGGTCGTCGAGCTCCATCGTCGGGCGGGTGTCGATCTGGTCGCTGACGTCGTGCACGGCCTCCTTGTCCTGCCACACGCTGACCGTCGCGAGCTGCTCGAAGCTGGCCTCGGTGCCGAAGTACCGGAAGCGGGACTCGCGGAGGTGCGACGGGTAGCCGACCCGTCGCATCTCGTTGATCCGGACCACACCGCCGTTGTCGAGCTCGAACAGGGCGGTCGCGTTCGAGAAGTCGTTGTCGAACTGGCTGACCTCCTTGTCGAAGACGCCGTCGTCGCGGTCGTCCTTGACGCCGATGCAGCTGACGCTGACCGCGTGTCCGGGGATCGCGCCGAGGACGCCACCGACCGAGTGCGTCGGGTAGAGCATGGGCGGGTAGCTCGCAGTGCGCTTCCACTGCTCGCCGCCGCTGTACTGGTAGGCGGCGTAGAAGCCGAGGTCCATGTCGTGGACGTAGTCGCCCTCGGCGTAGAACACCCGGCCGAAGGCGCCCTCGGCCACCTGCTTCCGCGCGAAGACCGTCGCCGGGTTGTAGTGGCTCGTCTCGCCCATCATGTAGGTGAGCCCCGTCTCGCGGACGGCTTCGATGATCGCGGCGATCTCGTCCTCGGTGACCGCCATCGGCACGGCGGAGTACACGTGCTTGCCGGCCCGGAGAGCGCGGACGACGAGCGGACCGTGCGTCCACCGCTGGGTGAAGATCGCGACGGCGTCGACGTCCGAGGCGAGCACGGCGTCGAAGTCCTCGAGCGTGCCGTCGAGGTGCTGGGCGGCGACGAGGTCCTCGGCGCGGCCCTCGACCACGTCGGTGACGAACACCCGGTCGACGTCCGGGTGGATCTTGAAGAGCTTGGCGAACTGGGGCGCGAACTGGCCGGCTCCGACCATTCCGATGCTGATCATCAGTGACCTTCCGAGGTGGGGGACGTGTCGCCGAGCAGGTCGCTCCGTCGCGATCGCCGCCAAGCATTGCACAGGGGTCTACACGTGACAACCCCTTGGAGCGCGCCATGAATCGGTCCTTGTGAGGCTGAGTCCCCACGTGTAGATTCCCCGCCACGGACTGCCGACGTCAGTCCACCGCAGACGAAGGAGTCGCGATGGCAACCGATAGCCCCTTGTCGTCACCCCTGGTGACGGCACCACCACGGACCGCGCGGAGTGCCGACACGGCACGTGCCCGGACCACCACACCACGCCGCCGACGACGGAACGACCTGTGGCTCGCGCTCGTGTTCATCGCCCCCGCGTCGGTCGGGTTCGCGGTGTTCCTGCTCTGGCCGACGATCCGGGGCATCTGGCTCAGCTTCACCACGTACAACCTGCTCACCCCGCCGGTGTTCACGGGCCTGCAGAACTACGAGCGCCTGGTGCAGGACTCGATCTTCTGGAACTCGATGCTCGTCACCGTCGAGTACGTCGTGCTGAACATCGGCTTCCAGACGGTCCTGGCGCTCTTCATCGCCGTCATGATGCACCGGCTCACGCAGTCGACCTTCGTCCGGGGCATCGTGCTCGCGCCCTACCTGGTGTCGAACGTCGTCGCGGCACTCATCTGGCTCTGGATCCTCGACACGCAGCTCGGCATCGGCAACGAGGTCCTGTCCGCGATCGGTGTCGGACGCATCCCGTTCCTGCAGAGCGACGTCTGGGGCATCCCCACGATCGCCTTCATCAACGTCTGGCGGAACGTCGGTTACACCGCACTGCTCATCTTCGTGGGCCTGCAGGCGCTGCCGGAGAGCGTCTACGAGGCCGGCCGCATCGACGGTGCGAGCGAGTGGAAGATGTTCTGGCGGATCACGGTCCCGCTGCTGCGCCCGATCCTGTCACTGGTGCTCATCATCACGATCATCGGCTCGTTCCAGGTGTTCGACACGGTCGCGATCACCACCCAGGGCGGCCCGGCGAACGCCACGAACGTCGTGCAGAACTACATCTACAACCTGGCCTTCGGCCGGTTCCAGTTCGGGTACGCGTCCGCCGTCTCGGTGGCACTCCTCGTCGTCCTGAGCATCATCACGATCGTCCAGTACCGACTCTCGCGCTCCGGCGAGAGCGACCTGGACTGACGGCCACCGAAGCAACCGGAAGCGAGTCGACGATGACCAGCACCCTGCCCCCGGTGGTCGAACCCACCACCACGCGCGCCCTCACCACCCGCGGCGCGAAGCCCCCGCGTCCGAAGCCGTCCGTCGGACGGGTCCTCGCCTGGACCGCGATGATCGCCGTGATCGTCGTGACCCTGTTCCCCTTCTACTGGATCCTCCGGACGGCGCTGTCGTCGAACGGCGCGATCTCCGCCGACCCCACCTCGCTGCTGCCGACCGGCTTCAGCCTGGGCGGGTTCGAGCGGGTGTTCGGCCTGCAGTCCACCGAGGAGGCCCTGGCGCAGGGCGGCTCCGGCGCGGCGATCAACTTCTGGCAGTACCTGCTCAACTCGGTCGTCACCGCGACGATGATCACGGTCGGGCAGGTGTTCTTCTCCGCCGGAGCCGCCTACGCCTTCGCCCGGCTGCGCTGGCCGGGACGCGACCGGGTGTTCGGGGTGTTCCTCGCCGGGCTCATGGTCCCCACGATCTTCACGCTCCTGCCGAACTTCACCCTGATCAAGTCGCTCGGCCTGGTCGACACCGTGCTCGGGATCGCCCTGCCCTCGATGCTGATGACCCCGTTCGCGGTGTTCTTCCTCCGGCAGTTCTTCCTCGGCATCTCCCGCGAGGTCGAGGAGGCCGCACTCATCGACGGCGCCGGGAAGGTGCGCGTGTTCTTCCGCCTCGTCCTGCCGATGGCATCGGCGCCGATCGCGACGCTGGCGGTCCTCACCTACATCACGGCGTGGAACGACTACTTCTGGCCGCTCATGGTGTCGTACACGGACAGCTCCCGCGTGCTCACGGTCGCGCTCGGGGTGTTCAAGTCGCAGACGCCGCAGTCCGGCACCGACTGGGCGGGCCTGATGGCGGCGACCCTCGTCGCCGCGCTCCCGATGATCGTGCTGTTCGGCGTCTTCGCCAAGCGCATCGTCAACTCCATCGGCTTCTCCGGGATCAAGTAGGGAACCCCGCACATGACGCACTCCATCTCCCGACGCGCACTGTTCGCGGGCGGTGCCTCGGCCCTGGCGCTCGGCGCCCTCGCCGCCTGCTCGTCCCCGAGCACGCCGGACCCCCGCAGCGGCGCGACCGGCACCGTGTCCTACTGGCTGTGGGACGCGAACCAGCTCCCCGCGTACCAGGCCGTCGCGAAGGCCTTCGAGCGTGAGAACCCCGACATCCGGATCCGCATCACCCAGCTCGGGTGGAGCGACTACTGGACGAAGCTCACCGCCGGGTTCATCGCCGGTACCGCGCCCGACGTGTTCACCGACCACCTGTCGAAGTTCCCGCAGTTCGCCGACCTCGACGTGCTCCACCGGCTCGACGAGCTCGAGGCGACGAGTGCGATCCGCGACGACGACTACCAGTCCGGCCTCGCGCAGCTCTGGAAGGGGCGCGACGGGCACCGCTACGGGTCGCCGAAGGACTGGGACACGGTCGCGATGTTCTACGACCGGAACGTGATCGCGAAGGCCGGCTACTCGGCCGAGGACCTCGCCGCGCTCGAGTGGAACCCGGACGACGGTGGGACCTTCGAACGGGCGGTCGCGCACCTGACCATCGACGGCAAGGGGCGCCGCGGGGACGAGCCCGGCTTCGACAGGTCGGACGTGGCGGTCTACGGCATCAGCGCCAACGGCAGCGGTGGCGACGGGTTCGGGCAGACGCAGTGGTCGCCGTTCACCGGGTCGATCGACTGGTCCTACACGAACCGGAACCCGTGGGGGAACGCGTTCCGCTACGACGACCCCGCGTTCCAGAAGACGATCTCCTGGTACTTCGGGCTCGCCGAGAAGGGCTACATGCCGAAGTACGGAGTGTTCTCCACGACGACCGGTCCGGACGTGCAGCTCGGGTCGAAGAAGGTCGCGCTCTCGTTCAACGGGTCGTGGATGATCGGCGCCTACGCCGACCTGCAGGGCGTCGACGTCGCCATCGCCCCGACACCGAAGGGGCCGATCGGGCACCGCGCGTCGATGTTCAACGGCCTGGGTGACTCGATCACGAAGCAGGCGCGGAACCCGGAGGCCGCGGCGAAGTGGGTCGCGTTCCTCGGCAGCGCCGCCGCGCAGGAGATCGTCGGCCGCGCGGGCATCGTCTTCCCCGCACGCCGGTCGGGCACGGACGCCGCGGTCGCCGCCTTCCGGGAGCGCGGGCTCGACGTCTCCGCCTTCACCGAGCAGGTGGCGGACGGCACGACGTTCCTGTTCCCCGTCACCCGGAACCCCGCCGACGTCCAGGCGCTCGTGCAGCCGGCGTTCGACGGCATCTACGCGAACGGCAAGCCCGTGTCGACGCTCACCGGCGTGAACGAGCAGGTCAACACGCTCCTCGCGCTGACCTGAGCCCCGCCGGCTCGAGCACGGCCACCCGCACCGGTCGTGGGGGCCCCCCCCCCCCCCCCGGGGGGGGGGGGGGCCCCCGGGGCCCCCCCCCCCCCGCCCCCCCCCCCGGCCCCCCGTACGGAACAAACCCCCCCCCCGGAGAAGTAGGGCGCCCGC